>JAJFML010000208.1 GCA_021772195.1 Chlamydiota bacterium
GATACTATAATCCTGCCCTCAAATAGCCCAAAAATGGCTATTTGAGGGCAGGAAGTAAATATTTAGAGACCAAAAAGGCCTATATAAATGAGGATTCCTGCATCTTTTCTCAAAAGAGGCATTATTCAGATTATCCTTAAGAAATATAGCTTTATTTCTTATCAACATATTAAATCAATAATTGATTTTTAATTATTTTTAATATATAATTAAACTCTTTACAAAACCAAATAAAGAGTTTAATCAATGTCTATAAGCACTCAACTAACTGAATTTTTTAGAAGAGCGACAATTTTAGAAAAGGACTTTAACTCAAGTGATGTCCAAAAGCTTGATCTGGAAATTAGACAGCTATTTAACGCTAGAAAGCAAGAGTATAACGGCCGAGAAAACATTCTAAACGCTCATCTCCAAAATGCTATGAAAAAACTTAGAGCGACCTTAGAGCCTGAAAGTTTAGTAAGAAGCCGAGATGTTGCCCCCGGTCCTGCTGGAAGAGACAGCCCCATTGAAGCTGTAATGAAAGTCTCAGCCTCAGTCGTGGGTAGAGAGAGTCCTCCTGGAGGCGCACCTTTCGAAGATGATGACGCATCCCTTCCTGAAAGGATTATCCGCAGAGGATGTGGTGGAGGCGGCGAGGAGGTTGTTGAAGCTGAACCTCCTCACTGTTTATATTTACCACTTCAGATGGAAGAGGAAAAGAAAACCTCACTTGCACAGGCTAATGCTAATTTTTTAGCCTTTTTTAATAATCACACTAGATAAAGACCAAGGAGCCTCTGCAGCGCAAAACTTAATAACTGTTGTGATATTCAAGATTTTTTTTTAAGTTGGGGGTATGGATAAAAAAAGACCCATTTCCCTATTTGTACTCACAATGATTAATGTTGCTGCAATCTGTAACATTAAGAATTTTCCCTTAAGTGCTCTGTATGGTCTTTCGACAATCTTTTTCTACCTACTTGCAGCTATCATCTATTTTATTCCGATTTCACTTGTCTCGGCAGAGCTTGCAACGGGTTGGCCAAAAAGAGGCATCTACGTATGGGTAAAAGAGGCGTTTGGAGACTGTATGGGTTTTATTGCCATCTGGCTTCAGTGGGTAGAAAATATGATCTGGTATCCTACTCTTCTATCCTTCATTGCAGCTACGATTGCCTATATGTTCGACCCCAGTCTTGCAAATAACAAGATCTATATTCTAACAGTTATTCTCTCCTCTTTTTGGATCGTTACCATTTTGAATTTTTTAGGGATGAGAATTTCAGGAATCATCAGCACGATTGCAGCTCTGTTTGGAACAATTATTCCAGGCGCACTCATCATCTTACTTGGTTTATTTTGGGTAGTGGGAGGAAATGCTTCCCAAACGCCATTAGATCCATCTAGTTTTTGGCCAGATCTTGGATCCATCCATCAGCTCGTCATTTTTGCAGGAGTCTTACTCGCATTGTCTGGCATGGAGATGAGCTCGGTACATGCTTTAGAAGTTGAAGATCCGAAACGAGGCTACCCGAAGGCGATCTTCTTCTCTGCCATTTTGATTTTGATAATCTCCTCTTTAGGAGCACTATCTGTTGCGGTTGTGGTTCCTCACGATCAGATCAACCTAGCCTCAGGTTCGATGGAGGCCTTTACGATCTTTTTTAGAAATTATGGAATTTCTTGGGCCATTCCACTTATCGCATTTGTAATGGCTGTAGGCGCTCTTGGAATGATGAGTACGTGGATAGTGGGCCCTACAAAAGGAATTTTTGCATCAGCTCTAGATGGTGATCTTCCTCCCCTTTTTCAAAAGACCAATAAAAAAGGAATGCCTATTACTCTTTTGATTTTTCAGGCCATTGTTGTATCTGCTATCTCTCTCGTATTCTATTTTATGCCCGATGTGAGCTCATCATACTGGATTCTTGTAAGCATGACAGTTCAGCTCTATCTCTTAATGTATATTCTCATGTTTGCCTCAGCTATCCAGCTCAGATACAAACAACCGGATGTAGAGCGCGCATACCGCATCCCATTTAAAAATGTGGGAATGTGGATCATTGCAGGAACAGGAATACTTGCATCTACTTTGGTTTTCTTCCTAGGATTTGTGCCTCCTTCTCAAGTGCAAACGGGTAACATCTTCTACTATGAGTTCTTTCTAATCGGCGGGATGATTTTCTTCATCGTTATCCCCTATGTGATTTTTGCGCTAAAGAAAGAGAGCTGGAAACAGACCGAAAAACCTAATTCTTGAGTCAGAATGTATATAACTAAAGCGAATTAGTTTTAAGCATTTTAGGATCATCCTCGTCATAGATATCGCCCACAATCTCTTCAATGAGATCTTCTAGGGTAATGATGGCTAGATCTTGATCGTCTTGAACAATGAGTGCCATATGCATATGTGACTTTTGCATCTCTAAGATTACGGGCAAAATAGCTGCGTTCCTATCAAAATTTTTGATAGGGCGGATGAGCGCTTTCCAATCTAGAGAAGGATCTGATTTCAATTTTGAAAAAAACTCTTTGACATGGAGAAGACCTTTTATTTTCCCATCTTCTTGAACGGGAAGACGTGTATGTTTTGAAGAGACTGCGATCTGATCGACTTCTTCTGTTGTTTGATGGGTTTCAATACAGATGATTTCACTTACTGGCAAGGAGGCGTCTATCACCGTTTTCTTCTGAAGATCCACTATATTTAGAACATATTTTCTACTTTGCTGAGGAAGATCTTCCAATGAGAGGACATCTTTATCTTCTTCAGGTTTTGTAATTTTCACGACCTTTAAAAAGAGCGTCACAATATTTTTGGCAGACCAAGATAAAAGTTTAATAACAGGAAAAAAGACTTTGCTCATCATTTGAAAAGTGGGAGCTAGCTTGCTCGCAAAATAGTAACTATTTTTCATACCGATGATCTTGGGAGCAAGTTCACCAAAGACAACGGTAAAATAAGTCAGCGGTATGACTACAATAATAACAGAAATGAGCGAGGCTTTATCACTGCTAACACCTAGAGTCTCACTGATCCAAGGGGTGATAGCCGCCTCCGCACTAGATCCTCCAAAAGCTGCTGCAAAGATAGCTACAAAAGTGATGGCAATTTGCACAACCGAAAGAGTTTTTTCAGGGGTCTCACGAAGTTTTAGAAGAATTCCAGCCTTCTTATCCCCTTTTTCCAGTTTTTTCCTGCAGGTTGATCTCTTCACCGTTACAAATGCGATCTCTCCACAAGAAAATATAGCATTTATGATCAAACAGACAAAAATTGTAAGAATTTCAACCATATGTACCTCTAAATAATAGAAATACAGCTTCTAGATATTTTTTACAAAAGAATCCAAGTAGCAAGGCTAAGATAAATGAAAGTCGTAAGAGCATCTGCTAGCATTAGAACGACCGGACCTGATGCTACTTTAGGATCAAGGTTTGTCTTATGGAGAAAGACAGGAAAAACAATTCCAAAGGCAGCAGATAGAGTAACCGAGATCAAAATACCCGATCCAATAATAAGCGAGGGCATAAAACCATCTCCCCAAAACAGCGAGACCGTACCCACGATAAATGCGGAAGTGACTGCTACCAACCAGACAATTTTCCACTCTTTAAAGGCATTCATCAAAGCATAGCTCATAGAGATGCGAGGACGCTTTAAAAATTGAAGGCTTTGAGTCATCGACTGCATAGAGACTGACTCAGATAGAGTTAGAACTAGCGGAATAAACATGGCAAGAAGTAAAAACTGGTTTAAAACCAATTCATTGACATTGGCAATAATCGCACAAACAAAACCTGAAATCATATTACAAAAAAGCCACGGCATACGGTATCTGTAGTGTTTAATGACGGATATTGGCTTTCCCTCTTCAAGGGATAGACCGAGAAGCTGAAACATATCTCTTCTATGTCTAGAATCTGCCACATCAAACGACTCTTCAACATAGAACTGAACATCAATGGTCCCTACAAATTTTTCCTTGTCATCCACAACAGGAAGAGCAAGGAGGCGGTGTCTCTCAAATACTTCCATCGCATCTTCGAGAGTTTGATGGGTTCGTATTCTAATAATCGAGTGTTTTACGATATCTTTGATCTTTGTGCTAGGTTTTGAAAGTATCAGCTGGCGAGTTGGAACCACGCCTATTAACCTTCCTTCATCATCCAAAGCATAAAAATAGACAATCTTCTCTGAAACTTCAATTTCACGAATTTTTGGCAGTGCCTCTTCAATCGTATCATTGATGTTTAGAACGGTTCCCACTTGGCGAACACACTCACTTACAGGCTTGGAAAGATCATTTTTTTTGATTTGCATCTAATTCCCTCTTCGTTAGGAATGTCTAATTAACTCATGCACTTCATCTTCTTAAAAAAATTTGGCAAAAATACACTTTTTCAATCTCGCTAACCTAGTAGGCTTCACTCAATCTCCAAAAAAGTTTTTTGCTGAAATTTTGTAAAAAATCTAAAATACAGCAGTTAATTTGACCTTCCTAAAAAACATAGAAAAGAACATGATTCTTTTCAAGGAAGTAAAAAAGATCAATATATGAAAAAATCAAACACATCCTGGGAATCATCCGAAAAGTGGTATGATCAAATTGTCGGTGAAAAAGGCCACTACTACCATGAGCATGTTGTAATTCCCGGCATCCTGGACCTTTTCAAGTTAAAAAAGGGTGCGCACCTCCTGGATCTTGGCTGCGGAAATGGCGCACTTGCTCGCCACCTTCCCAAAGGAGTGAACTATTTTGGAGTCGATGCATCAAACTCCCTCATCCAAAAAGCCAAGAGCTACAATGAAAAAAAGGGACACCAATTTAAAAAGGCAGATGTTACAAAGCCCCTTCAATTGAAAGAGAAATTTTCACATGCCTCTTTTATCCTATCATTACAAAATATGGAAGACCCCGTAGGTGCTCTCAAAAATGCCTCTCAGCATTTAGAAAAAAGAGGTCAGCTTCTTCTTGTACTCAACCATCCATCTTTCCGCATTCCAAGACAAAGCTCATGGGACCCCGACCTCGATAATAAGATTTTAGCAAGAAAAATGAACGTCTATTTAAATCCCCTAAAAATTCCTATTGTGACACACCCTGGAAAGAAAAATAGCCCTGTTACCTACTCCTTTCATCACAGCCTATCTTTTTATTCAAAAAGTCTATATGAAATGGGATTCGTGATTGAAGTGATCGATGAATGGTGCTCTGATAAAAAGAGTACTGGCAAATATGCCAAAATGGAAAATAGAGCTAGAGGAGAGTTCCCTCTCTTTATGGCAATTAGAGCGAGAAAGGAATAATATATGTGCGGCATATTTGCACACTTGGGCGCAGGTGATTCAATTGAAGAGTGC
>JAJFML010000209.1 GCA_021772195.1 Chlamydiota bacterium
GTCGCATCTCTTGAAGAAAAGGTCAAAATTAATGACCTCAAATTAGACCTTGCCATTGGACACACCAGATGGGCGACACATGGTAAGCCCAGCTTGATTAACGCTCATCCTCATATGGACCATAAAGAGAATATCGCTATCGTCCACAACGGTATTATCGAAAACTACGATCAGATCCGGCAAATGCTTGAAAAAAGAGGCGTTCAGTTCAAATCAGAGACAGATACCGAAGTTATCGTAGAACTCGTCTCCTTCTTCTACAAAAAAGATCTTGTAAAAGCTCTCTCTCATGCTCTAAAAACATTGAAAGGATCATTTGCTCTAGCTCTCATTCATAAAGATCACCCGGGTCAGATCATTGCTTGCTCAAGAGAGTGTCCCCTAGTAATTGGCTATGATGAGAAAAAATTGAACACTATGATCTCATCTGATTCCAATGCTTTTTTAGGAAAATCTCTTCATGTCATCTACCTTAAGTCTGATGAAATTGCCAAGATTGAATGTGGAAAGATTGGAGTCTTTAACCGTCAGTTAAAACTACAAGTTAACAAGGCGAAAAAATTAAATGGCGAATTTCTAGCTCCCTCAAAAGAGGGCTTCGAACATTTCATGCTGAAAGAGATCCATGAACAGCCAAGAACGGTAAGACAAGCCTTAGAGGGAAGGTATTCCGAAGAGTTTGGAACAGCTACATTCGATGACCTCAACTTCACTCCAAAAGAGCTCCTAGCTACAAACCATATCTTGATCATTGCATGCGGCACATCTTGGCATGCAGGTCTTATTGCAGCCTCGATGTTAGAGGAAAAAGCCCGCATTCCAACTCAAGCGGAAATTGCATCTGAACTACGCTATAAAAATCCGATCATCTCGGATGAAACTCTTGTCATAGCAATTAGCCAATCAGGCGAGACAGCAGATACCATTGCAGCGGTTAGAGAGGCGAAGGCAAAGGGTGCAAAAGTCCTTGGAATTTGTAACGTACGAAACTCCACGCTCTCAAGAGAGTCTGATAGCTGTCTCTATCTCAATGCTGGGCCTGAGATTAGCGTCTGCTCAACCAAGGCATTCACCTCCCAGATAGCTGTTCTTACCCTATTTACACTCTATATGGCAAGACTGCGCCATATGAGTAAAGAGGATGGAAAAAACCTGATCTCAGAGTTAAAAAAGGTCCCCGATCATATCCATACAATCCTAGAAGGCTCAGAGTACATTCAAACAATTGCAGCTAAGTATAGCCATTATAAAAACTTCTTTTTTCTGGGAAGAAGGTATATGTACGCAACCTGCTTAGAAGCTGCACTCAAATTTAAAGAAATTTCTTACATTAATGCTAGTGGATGTCCTGCAGGCGAGCTAAAACATGGCCCAATTGCTCTAATCGATAACAACTATCCCGTTATTGCAATTTGCACAAACAACCAAACCTATGAAAAGATGATCAGTAGCATGATGGAAGTAAAGGCAAGAGGCGCGCCCATTCTTGCGATTGCCTTCATTGGACAAACTGAGGTTGCAAAAATTGCAGACGATGTCATTTGGATACCTAAAGTAATCGATGAACTGGCAACTTTTCCCGCAACAATTGCAGGCCAGCTCTTTGCTTACTATATTGCTAAAGAATTAGGGTGTAACATCGATCAACCTCGTAACCTTGCAAAATCAGTAACTGTGGAGTAGACGTAGATGATTCGAAAAATTCTGATTCCCCTCGTTATTCTTTTAGTTCTATCTACCTTCTTTCTGCCCCAAATCCTCTCTACTCCCCTTGGAACTAACATTCTCATCAAAGTAGCTGAAAATAAATTAGATGGCTCTCTCACACTCCAAGACCTCTCGCTCTCATGGCTAGGACCTCAAAAGATGAAAGAGATGAGCTTCTCAGGAAAGGAGACTGACCTTAGCTTCAAATCCCTTAAAACAGATCTCAAGTTATGGAACTTTTTTCGCTTTTCTCCCAAATACATTTTCCAAAAGGATGGTGAATTTGATCTACAAGGGGGTATGATCGATATTCATACAAAAAAACAACCACGCATTATCATTGAAAATCTAAATGCTACCATCTCCCCTTCCAAATCAAACCACTATGCACATGTCGATATCGATGCCTCTATTAGATCCAAAGAGCTTGCGAATACAGGAACATTTACCATCGATGGAAAAATTGGTGACCTCTTTAAAAAGTCAGGCGAGATAGATTTTAAAAAGATTTCGGCTGATCTGAAATTAAGTGCAATTAATTTCCCCTCCTACCTTTGGAGCTTTCTTCTAGATAATGAAGATTCTCTTTTTGCAGCACTTCTCGGTGATCTATCTACGATCTCAGGATCGCTTAATCTTGAAAAAGGAAATGGCCCAATAGACTTTGAAGTCGATTCAGAAGGCCTAATGACTCACCTTAAAGGACGAATTGAAGATAATTACTTATATCTCAATAGTCACCTTATAGCGACCATTCAAATTACAAAGCGCATTAGTTCTGGTCTCATGAAGGATGTCAACCCCTTCTTTTTAACAGGCCTTCAAAGTCAAAATCCCGCGCATATTCAAATTTCAAAAGAGGGTTTCAAAGCTCAATTATCTCCATTCACTAAAAAGACAGTGCGCATTCAAAGAGGTTATCTAGATATGGGTAGAATCAAATGTCAAAATGGCGGCTCTCTAAACCTAGCAATCAGCCTTATGAAGTTAGGTAGATTTTCAGGCGTTGAAGAGATGGGTGTTTGGTTTGCCCCTGTAAATTTTAGTCTTCAAAATGGAATCATGCATACAGGCCGCATGGATTTTCTCATAGATAGCTCTATTCATCTCTGCACTTGGGGAGATATTAACCTTGTAAGTAATAAGATCGATATGACACTTGGACTTACAAAAGAGGCTCTAGAAAGATCTTTCAAGATCAAAAACCTACCTTCAGACTACGTGCTTCACATTCCTATACGAGGATCTACCAACGATCCCAAGATCGATCTTGCATCAGGTGCTGCAAAAATTGGTGCACTTGTTGCAGGAAATGCAGCAGGTGATATTTTCGGAGGTTTTATCAAGATGTTTGGAAAAGTGGGAGATGAAGATACACCGCCAGCAAAAAAACCATTCCCTTGGGAATAATCATTCAAGACTCATCATATAGTGTGGCTTTGGATTCCAATCTGGAATA
>JAJFML010000210.1 GCA_021772195.1 Chlamydiota bacterium
TTCTTGGCATACCATTCGTCCAACTTTGGGCTTTATGATGACTTTGAGAGGCTCGACCTATCTCTATCTGGGTTTTGGATTTGATTGGATTTTGAAAAAACGCTTTATTCTCTCGCCAAATTTTGCAGCAGGTTGGTATTCAAAAGGGGGAGGGAAAGATTTAGGATTTCCTTTAGAATTTAGATCAGGAATTGAGATGGCTTGGTGTTTTAGAAATGCATCTAGAGCAGGTGTTCATTTTTACCATCTTTCAAATGCAAGTATGGGTTGGAAAAATCCAGGAGAAGAATCTCTTGTTTTCTTCTTTTCATTACCAATATAGAGGAAAAAATTATGTTTGAAGAACTACCATTTGAAGAACACAAGCTTTTTTCAGGGGCTAATTTTCAAACGATCATGGGTAGTTTTTTTCACTTTTTAAGTGAGCCTAGCTCAGAGACAAAGCTTTTGACTTTGCCAGACGGTGATAAGATGTCTTTAGAGATCACAACACCAAATGGTTGGAATAATAGGGGTAAGACGGTAGTTCTTGTCCACGGGCTTTGTGGGTCGCACAAATCGACTTACATGATCCGGCTTGCAAGCCATTTTCAGACAGTAAATGTTCGCACTGTTAGATTAAATATGAGGGGTTGCGGATCTTCCAAGGGGCTGGCTAAGAAGCCTTATCATATGGGAAGATCAGATGATGTTCTCTTTGCTCTTAACTATTTGGTAAAAGAGACTCCAAATTCTTCCTTAACACTAATTGGTTTTTCTATGGGTGCAAACGTGGTGCTTAAGTTGGGGGGAGAGTTAGGATCTAGATTTCAAGGTTTATTGAATCAGATAATTTCAATTTCACCGCCTGCAGATATCATTGCCAATATGAAAAAATTTCAGCAAAGATCAGGTAGATTATATGAAAAATTCTTTCTTCACTCTCTATTAAAAGAGGTGAAAATTAGAAAAAAAATCTATCCGGATTTGCCAGATGTTGAATTTCCCAATAATCTCACTTTTCATCATTTTGACGATCTATATACAGCCCCTTTAAGTGGATTTGAGGGAGCTACAGATTATTATAAAAAGTCTTCGTCTAAAAAATATGTTCCTGAAATTGCAGTAAAGTGCCGCATTCTCTTTGCAAAAGATGATCCTGTAGTAGATCCACATCTATTAGACGATCTTACTCTTCCTAGTAACGTGAAGCTCTACAAAACAGAGAAGGGCGGGCATTTAGGGTTCTTTTCTAGGAAAAGGCATGGAGTGCATGGAAATAGGTGGATGGATCATACTCTAGATCGCTGGATTTTCGAGGAAGCGTAATTTAGACACCTTCTTTTTGAGGCTCGGTATCTGCACTTTCCACATCTCCCGTCTTCTCTAGAAATTGCTTATTAAGCGATTTAATAGAAGTAATCCAGAAAAAGACAGTGATAGTCATAAAGGGAAGTAAGAGGTTGGAAATAGAGAGGACGGAGCCTGTTCCTACCATCTGAATTAGCGCAAGTTGAATCCAAGCAGATCCGGACTTCCCGAGTCTTGATCCTACAACGTCGATAGCAGCCTTTCCCTTTACCTTTAACTCTTGATCAAGCGGAATATAGGACATCTCTTTTGTTGGATCAAAGAAGGAGTATTTGACCACTTTACTCGAGATGTTTTGGAATGTTCCAAAAATAACAATAAGAAGAAGTGGACTGATTCCAAACATGGCTGTAAGTGGCTCTAGAATATGCTGAGTTTGTAGAAGTAGGAAAAAGAGTACGCCTGTAACTCCGACAACGATAGGTGTGATTTGTGCGCTAAAATGCCAGCCAAAGAAGCGTATGATTCCTCCCCCTAAGAAAAAGGCTGTAAAGAGAGAAACTGCACCTACAATAGAGGTGACCATTCCCATAAAGGCTTGGTAATCAGAAGCATTTGGAAACTGCAGCTTTAGGTTGGCTTTCCAAGATACTTCAACAAGGTTAATAGCGAGGCCATATCCCAGTACCATAATGGCAATATTGCGAAGGTATTTGGAAGCGGCAATCAGTTTGAGTCCCTGAAAGAGCGATAATTTTGTCTTTGTCTTTTCTTGAGAGACAATTTTTTCCGGATTATGGAGTTTTGGATCGGTCAAAACATATTTTGTCACCCACCAATGCAGCCCCATAACAAGAAGACCAAAGAAGGTAATGCATAGAGAGAGGGATTGGATTGTAAATAGGAAATGGGTGTGCGCATATTTGTGGGCATAATAGCCAACTAGAGGCCCGGTACAAAGTGCAGCCAGATCCCCTGCTGCGATAAATAGGGTGTAGTATCTTTTAGCGTCACCAATAACGTTGATTTGGTTACAAAATCCCCAAAATAGCATGAAAATGACTAGAGGTGCCCAGAGTTCGGCTACGACAAAGAAGATGGTTTGCATCCAGTTGCGAAAAATCGCAACCCAGTGAGAATATTCAGCTCCATAATTAGCAACTAAAAGATCCGCTGTCTGATGAGGGCTTAAGAGATCTTTTTGAGGATAAAGAATAAAACTGTAGACGAGAAAAAAAATGAGGAAACAGGAGATAATTCCATAGAACAGAGTTGATCTCTTAAAATGGTTGGAGAGCTTTGAGTAGAGAAGAGTTACGAGAAGCGCGACGGGTAGAACAATCCAGCCCTTTAATACCGGTATTACTTCAGCTCCAGATCCTTTTCCTGTTACAATAAAGGTGTCTTTCATGGAAAACAAAATCCCGTAGATAAACGAGATAAAGAATTTAATTAAAAGAAGAGGAATGAGCTTTTTGTGCTCGTATCGCTGGATGGGCCATAGTCTACTACGCCACTTTCCAAAGGATTGTTCAGACATTTTTTGAAATACTACCGTTCTGTCATCGCCTGTTAAAAATAGGTATTTTAAAGGAATCTCTGATTTATAGCTATAGCTCAGATTTTTCATAAAATCATTAGTAGAGATGGTGTTGAAAGGGGGGTATTGGTTTAATAATTTAATGATAAAAATTTATTTATTAAGTATAAATAATAATAAAATCTTTATTTCTTTAGCTAGAATAGCTCCGTTATAATATGACGCGAGAAATTAATAACATAAGAGAGTTCTATGCTTAAAATAGCATCCGATTTAATAGCTAGAAGGTTCTATCCTGAAGGATATCATATAAAATATTCTAAAATGGATCTAGAGAGCGTTAAAAGAGGAGAGTATCACACTCACCTATCTTCTACTCAAGAAAAGATACACCAAGCACTAGAAGCTTTAAATAAACCTGGCAGACTGTGAGCTCAATCCTTCTTTAAAATAGTAAGACCTAACCCCGGGAAAGATAAGGGGAGTTTATTCCTAGCAACTTCAACAAGAGTCTACCATTTTGTAAGACTTTTGTTGTTGACAGTTCCTGCAATTCTTACCTTCTCAACCTCAATGATTGGTAGATCTATCGTTCATAAAAATAGGCCAGCTATAAGTTATATCGATAACTCTAAAAATGTCGAAAAACCATCTCAAGCGTCAAGACTCTCAAAGGAAAGTCCCCTTCATTTACGCACTCATAATGTGGGGCTGATCACAGATGGTATTAGCACTGCAAATGACTTGAGAAATGTGCAAGTTAGAGCAAAAGAGCTTGCAGATAGTATTACAAGCGATGAGAAACAGCCGGAGGTCATCGTCTTCCAGGAAACCTTTAATGAAGATGCCACAAGAGAGCTCGCAGAAGGAATTAAAAAAGATTATCCCTATATCATTCATAATGTGGCGCCTCATCTTAGCGGTTTTAATAGCGGCTGCATGATTGCTAGTAAATACCCGATGGAAAATGTAGAGTTTTACAAATTTGATGGAATGATTGATGGCGATAGAAATCTCGCTCCTAGAGGTATAACCAAAGTAGAGCTAAATCTAGATGGTAAGAAGGTTCAGATATTTGGTGCTCATACGCAATCATTTCTGGGAGAAGAGAGAGTAAATGTTCGTCTAGAACAAATGACCTACCTTCGAGATATTATGAGAAGAGAGAAAGAGATCTCTCCTAATGTTCACCAGATAGCAGTAGGCGATTTAAATACAGCAGCTGTGACTGCATGGGCAGAAGACAACTATTTAGAGCACCCAGAAAAAAAGGTTCAAGACTATATCTTTACCCGTTTCAATGATCTCTTTTTGAAAGATCATTTTGCCTATAGCGGCCAAAGATCAAGCGGCCAGCCCCACTTTTTAGCATCTGACAACAAGGCAATGAGGGTTCAAGGGCTTGAAGAGCCTTCTGGAAGCTGGTACCAAGGGCCTTATGAAGAAAAGCCTTTTTTAGTAAAACAGGCAGTAAAAAATGAGTCTGAATTTTTACAGCTGCGCGATCAAGAAAAAAGCTCATGGGGTAAGCCTGCATGGTATCAGAAGCAAGAGGCGAATACCTGTCGTTTTGATTACATTTTAACTCCCAATGATTCAGAACTAGATGGCAAAGCAGAAATTCGTAGAATTCGCGTTCCATTTGGTTCTCAAAGTGCATCTTCCTGTAGATGCTCTTATTCATCTACGAGAAAAAGCGGTTGAAAAGGTTTCAGCTTTACAGAGAGTCAGAGGGTTTTTTAGCAGTATTTTCTAATACTGATTTTCTTATCTGTTTCATAGCTGTAAATAAATAATTGACAACTATTGATAGTTTTTTCTCTAATGAGGTAACAACGACAAACTTTAAGGGTATGATTATGGCCAAGAAGCCCCGAAAAAAAGCTGCTAAGAAGACGACTTCTAGAAAAAAGACTACCTCTAGAAAAAAAACTGCTCGCAAAAAGACCGTAGCTAGAAAGAAAACTACTGCTCGTAAAAAGACTACAGTTAGGAAGAAAACAGTACGCAAGAAAGTGGCTAGTAAAAAGACAGCTGCACCAAAGAAAAAAACATCGAACCTTAAGGTAAATGATATAAAATCTCTAAATAAGGTCATTGATAATATCCTTAAATTAACAACGAAGATCGAAAAAAAAGAGAGCGAGATTCAAAAATCTGTCGATAAGACACAGAAAATGATGTTTTCAACGAAAGATCAACTAAAAAGATTTGAGTGTGTCCTTAAAATGGAAGGCTTGAAGATGGAAGGATTTAAATATGTCGAAAAAGAATATCAGACAATGAGTCCTCTCTTCAATGAAGCTTATAAATATGCGTTCCGAATAGGCGGTCTCATTCAAGATGATTTTCTTAACATCTGTCAAGATCTAGCAAAAGGCCTCAATCTACCTATGATTGTGAAAGACCTAAAAAAGATGAAAATGGACCTTAGATAGCGATCTATCTATTTCTCCCAGACTGTTGCATTGAAAGTGTCTAGGTTCTCGGTTACAGAATAATCGGGAACATCGCTTTGACGAATTGCAAAATAGTTTGCATGAGATAGGTTTTCTAATTTATCAGTCCACATGCCTATATGAACAAGTCCCTTTGGCGTAATTTTAAAAAGCACATAGAAGTTATTTGTAAGATATTTAATCACGTCTTTAAGTGAGGTACCTGCGTCTTGATAGGGAGAGTCATACTCAAATTGAATCGCGCGAATTTTGTGTTCACGGATCATATTTTCGGCTCCAAGAAGGATCTTGATCTCTGAGCCTTCTGTATCAATTTTTAAGAGATCAATTTCATCGATATCCCTGTTAAAACAAAAATGATCGAGCGTGTCTTGCTCGACCTTGATGGTTACCGGCTCTATTGTCTTCTTTTTGACTAAGACCTCTCTTTTATAGAGTCCGCTTAGCTTGGTGGTAAACCAATTTTGATTATAGAAGAAAAAGGGGGTCTGGCCGATTCGATCGCTAACTGCTAGGTTATGGAGCGACTGGGCTTTTTTGCCAATATCCTTTCTTAATCTTGCAAAAACCTCAGGAATAGGCTCGAAGGCAACGAGCTGTAAGTTTGGCTCGATAGCTAAGGCATTTTTGCTCCAGGTACCAACATTTGCTCCAATATCAAATACAATATAATTGGGCTTAAGAAAGTGACGAAGAAGAAAAGATTCGCCATTGACTCTTTCATCATAGTCATTATAGATGCGTGAAGTATTTTCTTCACACTCAGGGATTATAGGAAGGCT
>JAJFML010000022.1 GCA_021772195.1 Chlamydiota bacterium
GACCAGGCAGAAACGGTTCTAAAACGTATGCTTGAAGGGGCTCAGTTATCTCGCTTTTCAGGAATTGAGAGTGTGAAAAAGATGGGTGAGCTCACCCTCTTTCGCCCTTTTCTCTCAATCTCAAAGAAAGAGATCCTCTCCTACCTCGAAGATCGCAGATTAAAATATATATTTGACAAAAGCAATAAAGATTCCAAATACTTGAGAGCGCGTATGAGGGAAGAAATTCTGCCATCTCTTGCTGAATCATTTGGAAAAGAGATAGAAGACAACTTAATTCTCACATCACAAAGATCAAAAGAGCTCAAACACTATATAGATGTGAAGACAGAGGAAAGGTTTAGTAAATTGCTGAAAGGACCCTTTGGTCATGCTCTACCTATAGATGGCTTGCACCGAGTTGAAGCTCGTCATCTCCTGCTAAAATGTGCGAGTATTGCAGAGTGTTCTTTTGCAAGAAAAGCTCTTGAAGATCTTCTGGATTGGATCCAACAAAAGCTCTCGGGAAAGCGCCTTATTTTAGAGAAGGAAGTTCTACTCTACCGCGGGTGGGTCTTTTTCCTAAAAAAATGCGATGTAAATATCAAAGTTTCCAATGAGGATGTTGAGGAGTGCAAGACCTCATGGCAGGATCTTTTTGAAGGAAGAGGTAGCATATCAGTTCCCGGTGGAAATTATCGGGTCAATTATCCTACGGATTCAGCCTATTTAAAAAAGCTTTCTAAAAGGGGTATTCCTCCCTTTTTAAGAAGCTCCATTCCAGTCCTAACTTCTGAGAAGGAGGCATCTTTTGGCTTTTTTCAAAATCCAAAACATTTTTCCGAGAAGGGGATGTTTTTTTCTTGTAGAATAAGTTAAGAATTTATTAATTTCTTTTCCATTCAAGAGAGATTTATATGATATTTGCTGCGAGATTTTTAGGTATTGATGTTAATTTGCGAAATAGGGGTGATCGTCTGGAGAATCCTCTCATGCGCTTAACAATTCGAGCCGCTCAAAGAGTATTTGAAGCTGGCAAAAACACGAGCCAAGGTATCGGGAAATGGATATGGACCTCTCCCAAGCACTTTAATGATGGAAGTGTAAAAGTTTATGAGGGTGTTGTTCAGTTGAAGAATTTGAGTCCGTTTGGAATAGTATCGGTGGTCCATGGGCTTTTCCAGGCAACAGTTCTTCCTGTCTATTCATCTGCTAGTGGTGTGGTACAAATAGCACAAGGTGCCTTCCAGTTATGTACTTTGCCAATATACGTATTTCTGCCATAGCAAATAGGACGTTGTAATCATTAAAACTCCTTTTATAAGAGGAATCGTTTGTTTAGCAAACACCAGATCTCATTTGAAAGTAGGCTGAGCAGGCTTGGTAAGAAGAGAGGTATCTCCTTTTTCAGTGGAACTACGAGGATGCTCTATGGAACGCCTCGTATTATTTCAGGTCTTGTCTCTACCTATTTCTATGCGTATATATTAGAATCATCGAGAGACCCCGTTACACAGTTCTATGTGAATACTTCACTTGTAAACAGTAAATTTGGTTTTTTCCTAGGTGATTTGATAAATCAATATGCTACTATGAACGGAAAATTTTTTATTGTACTTTTGAATGCAGATCAACAATCGCTAATAGATGTGTAATTTTATATCTGAATCAAGATCTAATACTTTTAATTATCTGGGATGTATGGCCCTCGAGAAGCGGTTGAACTTTACAGGAAGATTACCTGGAGTATCTATCTTTTCTGGCGGACTTCGTATGGCATATGGTGTAGCTAGAGCAGTAAGTGGTTTAGCCATAGCGATCTTCTTCTATTTTAAGCCCTGCTTTCATTCAAAGTGGGATGATTCACTGAGATGTGTGATAGCTCTTATTGAATGTAAGTATGGTTTATGGAATATCGTAAAAGGGACGGCGGAGTCTTTTATGCTAGGAGGCTGTATCGATCATTTTTCGGGCCGGGAGTTCTATGTTTTAACTAGTAAAGACCGAGAATTAGAATGATATTTTTAGTTGATTTTTTTTATTTAGTGTAATTATACTTTTCTAAATTTTAATTAAAAGGAGTTTTTATATATGACTATATCAGCTTGTGAAGGAATTAGAGCATTTCCAAATTCATTCCATTTAGAAGGTAGAGAGGGACTGACAGTTTTTGAAGGAATTAGAGCAGTTTTAAACCCATTATATACGGATGATAGAGGGGAACTTGAAGATCGTTTAGATAATTATCAAGAGATTCCTGGGATTTCTATCTTTTCAGGTTCTTTAAAAGTGCTAAAAGGAACAGTTGAAACGATCACATCAATTGTTTTTGGGGTTTTCTCTAAATTAGCTTTCTATGTAACCGGTCAAGAAAAATTTAGAGTATATTCTCAATTAGGTCTAACAGAGACTTTCCACGGAGTTCGTCAAATCATTCAAGGATTTGCAGATTTTATCTGTAAAGATCTTAAGTTAACAATCGAAAGTGTCTCATTTGGTTATGTATCTAAAGATTGGGTGTGTTCGGTGGAGGAATCATTAGAAAAATTAAGTAATGACCCCTTTTCTGTTGATGTGGGTACAGGCTCCAGGCCCTGTTATTCATAGGAATAAATCCATTCCTTGACAAAGAGTTGAGCTGGCTTCTGCAACAATTTCCACTAAAAGTTTGAGTAAGATCTGAAATACATGACTGATTCAGTCTTTCCCTAAAATAACTGGTCTGGAACTAGAGAAATTATAGAAAAAAATAAAATCGAGTATTTTCCTTATATTAAGGGCGTATATTTATCTCTGCATTTTTTTGAACTAACTCATTTAAAAAAGGATAAGTATTAAATTTAATTTGTAATTGGTTAAAAAAAGAGCGAGCTTGCTATAATGCGATTATGGGGTGAGTGAGGGCACAGAGCTCAAGGCTTCCCTTTACTTAAAAGGGGGTAAAATGATTTAATTATCCCTTTTTGATTATCAATATAAGTTCAAGAAAACTAATTAGATAAGGATGAATTGAAGATGGCTGATGGAAATAAAGACCCCGAGCAAAAGAAAGGAATTCCTGGCGGCTTCCTCCTTTTTGTCTGTGCAATCGTTTTAGTGATTCTTACAGTGCAGACACTGACTTCCGACAAACATGGCAGAGTCTCGTTTTCTCACCAACTCGAACACCTAACAAACTTAAATCTTCTTCATCCTGAAGAGAATAAGAAAGTTGCGCTAAAAGATAACCTCGTTACGTTTTCTGGAAAATTCCGTGAAAGTGAGAGTGAAGAGGGGAATAACAGATTCTATTATCTTGATCTCTTAAATAAGCAGCACACTTTAAGCGGTGAAAAAGAGCGTTTGTCATCTGATTTATCAAAGCTAAATAAGGATGTAGCCTATGCTGCATCTTACTTCCTATCAATATCTGGAACCCCAGTTCCAAAGGGCGGATACGTTGTAGTTGGCAGAAATTATAATACTCCTGAGAGAAATAATGCAGTTACCATTGAAAGTGTTAATCCGGAAAGTTATAATTTAGCTGCTCTTGAAAATTCACTCGGTAATATTACAGCTGAGTCAGCTCCTGGATTTCAGAGAGAACTTCTTTCACTTGTACAGATGTATCTTTCACCCAATTTAGCTCTTGGATCTGAGGTTATGAAGCAGAAGTTGAAAACTGCTGAGAAATCTTTAAAATCCATGAGCGGCACTCTTGGAACAAGAGAGCGCATTGCCCTCTACAGTACAGTATTAGGGGATCTTCGTTCTGTCACAAATCAATTAAATGGCTTAGAAGATGATGCAAGACTCACTCAGCTGAGGTCTGTTAGATCTTATCTCAGCAACCTTGATCAGTATGGGGCGATTACATCAGATCTAGAGGCAAACTCAAGCCTTCTATCTAAGGCAAGATCAAAAGTTGCCAACGTTATCTGGTTCTTCAACAACAAAGAGATCTCCACAAGAGCGTTAGAAAAACAAGATTCTGAAGCTTTTAACCATTGGTTTGAACAAGCAAAGACAGAATGGAACGCTTTTGCAGCTAATCGAGGCCTTGCTTTTAAAGCACCTGATCAGCCATTGAACTCTGTTCTCCAGAAAAAATTCAAAAGCCAAGAGCCAGCACCTAACTACTTTAACTATATTTTCACCTTCCTACCTGTCATTTTGATCTTCCTTCTTCTTTACTTTATGTTCTCAAAGCAGGTCAAAGGTGTAGGATCTCAGGCGATGAATTTTGGAAAATCGCCAGCAAAACTTCTGACAAAAGACTCGAACAAGGTAACTTTTAAAGATGTAGCCGGTGCAGAGGAGTCAAAAGAAGAGCTTACAGAGATTGTAGACTTTTTAAAAGACCCTTCGAAATTTACAGCGTTGGGTGCAAAAATTCCAAAGGGTGTTCTTCTAGTAGGCCCTCCAGGAACGGGTAAAACTCTTATAGCAAGAGCTGTAGCAGGTGAAGCGGAAAGACCTTTCTTCTCAATTTCGGGCTCTGACTTTGTTGAGATGTTTGTAGGTGTTGGTGCTAGCCGTATCCGCGATATGTTTGAAACAGCTAAGAAGAATGCTCCTTGTATTATCTTTATGGATGAGATCGATGCGGTAGGCCGTCATAGAGGTGCTGGGATTGGTGGCGGACATGATGAGAGAGAGCAAACGCTGAACCAGCTTCTAGTCGAGATGGACGGTTTTGATACAAGAGAAGGTGTGATCTTGATTGCAGCTACTAATAGACCAGATATTTTAGATAAAGCCCTCTTGAGACCAGGTAGATTTGATAGACGAGTAACTCTCGATCTTCCAGATGTGAAAGGAAGGTTAGAAATTCTAAAAGTACACGCCAGAAAAATTAAAATTGATCCATCTGTCGAACTTATGGATATTGCAAGAAATACTCCTGGTGCATCAGGTGCCGATCTTGAAAACATTCTTAATGAGGCAGCTCTTCTAGCAGCTAGAAGAGGTCGCACGGCTGTTACAGCTGCTGAGACTAAAGAAGCTTGTGATAAGGTTCGCTACGGCAAAGAGCGTAAAAGCCTCGAGATGGATGAAGAAGAGAAAAAATCGACAGCCTATCACGAATCAGGTCACGCGATTGTTGGTCTTGTTGTTGAACGTTCCGATCCCGTCGATAAAGTAACCATTATTCCTAGAGGTATGTCACTAGGTGCTACTCACTTTATGCCTAAGAAGAATCGCCTTGGCTATTGGAGAAAGGAAGCAATTGATCTACTAGCTGTTCTCATGGGAGGGCGCGCTGCTGAAGAGATTTTTGTTAAAGATATGTCATCAGGTGCTCAACAAGATATCGCTCAAGCTACAAACCTTGCAAGATCCATGGTGTGTGAATGGGGAATGAGCGAAAACATGGGACTTGTCTCCTATGAAGAGAGATCAGAGTCGGGTCAATATCTCGGCATGTCTGGTTATAAAGAGAAGTCTTATTCTGATGAAACAGCCAAACAGATCGATGCAGAGATCAAAACACTTTTAGATGAAGCACACAGCAATGCTCTAAAAATTCTGGATGAGAATAAAGAGAAGGTTCAACTTATGACCGATATGCTCATGGAGTTTGAAACTCTTGATTCACAGGATGTAAAAGAGATCATGGATAACTCCTGGAATGCTGATAGCAAGAGAGAGAGGCTTAAAATGGCAGAAGAGAGCCATCGCAAGGTTCCACCTCCGCCTCCTACCATCCAAGAGAACCCAGATATCCAGCCCCAACCTGGTACCTAAATTGACGGAGATCCTTTAAGGAAGGTCTGATTAACTGCTATTTTTAAGATCTTGATCAAACTTTTAGCAAGAAATTGAAAATAGCAGTTATTCAGAACATTTTACTCAACTGATTAAGTCCGATATCCGCCGTTGGAAATGTTTTAAGAAATAGATTTCTAATTGATTTAAGTAGGATTTTTCCAGCTAATGATCTAGCTCGGTCATGTTCATTAAACTCTATATAAATCTTTGTGCAAATTCCATAGAGCAGATGGCTTTGAAGCCGCATATCTTCCAATTTTAGTACACGTATCATTGCTGTGACGATCTTAGTTCGCTCTTCTTTTTGAGTAGAGGGAATTTTTGAGTGAGAATTAGCTGCTGGGCTGTTGGATAAAGATGTTACGGTCATATTAACTCCTAGAAAATTAGGTGAACTTACGTCTCTGCTGAGAGGCTCTCTCAAGGCTATCTCTCCGTATTTCTAATGCTTGATCAACATCACAAGATGCTTCTCTGCCAATACTTGTTTCAATAATGCTATCGGACGATCTTCTAGCTTTTAGTAAATCTCCTTTTGCAAGGTGGCTATCCGATATGCATTTTGTCGCAAGAACTTTAAAGACAGGGAAGGGGATTAGTGGTACAATTTTTTGAGCTTCTTTAATCCTGTCAATTGTTGCATATGATCTGCAGATACCATAGAGTTCTGCGCTTTGTTTGAATTCATCAGATACTTTCAGAGCTTCAATAAGCCTTTTTTGGATGGCCTGCATTCTGTTCTCTTTATGAGCATCAATGTCAGGCAATCTAAAACTTTTCACTTCTTCTATCTTTGTTCTTATTGCATTAGAGGACATAATAATCTCCTATTCTGATGAATACTTTGAGCTTGCACTACTTAGGCTACTTCTTTTTCTTTCGCATTCTTTGGTAATTTCAACAATATTTCTATTAGTTGGCAAAAAGGCTCCATTAGTTCTAGGAGAGTTCGCCTGAATTGTCTCGGTTATTAGCTTTTGTATTTCTTCCGTTTGAATTTTTTCGGCGATCTTTGAAGCATCAGCAATATGGCCCATTTTAATAAGGCCTATGCAGACTTCAAAGTATTCGTTGCTTTGTTTGATAAGATCTTTCATCTTATTTGCTTCGATTGCTCTTTCAAAAAGTTTTCTAAGAATAGAGTTTCTTCTTCCAAATACTATTTCTGAAGGGTCTTTAGTGCCCCCATTATCTGAAACTGCGGAAGCCATATATGTCTCCTAGTTTTTTTGAGACAGTAGACTAATGATGTAAAAAGATAGAGTCAAGTTTATTTTAAGAAAAATTAAAGAGCCCTTAAGGAGATCCTGAACAACTCAGGAGAGGCCGCGACTTTTTAGCCAGCTTCGCCAGCATCAAAAGCCTCGTAGAAAGGGGGGAAAGCTTCGCTTGCCCCCCCCCCTTCTTATTCTACCCGATGGTAATTAGCGGCTTTGCCGCTAATTGACAAGGGGTTTATCTATTTATTTTTTTAGGTTAAAATATCTCCTCATTTCTAACAGGAGAAGAATATGTCCCAGC
>JAJFML010000211.1 GCA_021772195.1 Chlamydiota bacterium
AGCAAATAGTTACCTCTATCTCCTGGCCAAAACGAGTTTTGAGTTAGAAAAATACAAAGATACCATTGGCCTTCTGCTCCCATTACTTCAAAAAGATTTCCCAAAAAACCTTTCAGCACACTCCTATTTGCTCGTAGCAAACTCCTACAGAAAAGGGTTTAAAAACCATAACCTTTATTGCACCTATGCAGAAAAAGCTTTAGATCAAGACTCTTCAATGAAGAACGCTGACCTGGTACACCTTGCCCTTTTCAACTCTTACTTAAGACTCTTTAGCCAAAGCAATGACGCTTTAACTCTTGAAAAAGCCGCAGATCATCTCTTTACTGCCCAAAATCTAGGCATTGCCATTAAAGAAGAAAACAAAGAATGGTTAACTGACTACTATTATCAAGAAGTAAAAGAAGCAAATCAAAAGTTCAAAAATAATCCAAAGCAGATTGATATAAAAATTCAAACTGCAGGGGATCGCACCCTCGCACTTCTACAAAATTTTTCTTCAAATGACCCACTGAAGATGGAAGGGATACAGTTAAAACTTGCCAATACTTATGGCTTTGAGGGTAGACACCGAACAAAGGTTAAAATCCTCAAAGAACTCTTTAAAGAATATGATACACAACCAGAAAAGCCATGGAAGCACCAAAAGGAAGCTAAATTTGAGCTTGGAGAGGCCTATGAGCAATTAGAAATGAATGAGAAAGCATTCATTGTATTCGAATCAATTGCCAGAGACTCGACTTCCTTTCAATCACCAATCCCTGCTAAGTCCGCCCTTCAAAGTGCTCGCCTTGCATACAAGCTTCTCGATAAAAACTTTTTAAAAGAAGTAACCCCAGAGCTAACTCCTATTTTAACCCAGCTCAAAACTCTCTATCTCCAAAAAACTCTCTCAAATGAACCCATTCACCTTGAAGCCACCCTTGATTATATCGATATTCAAGCCTCTTTACTGGATGGAATTGAAAAAGAGAAAAAAATTGAATTCTTAATTCAAAAAGCTATCGCTCATTTCTTCTCAGAAGAAGACATTCTCTCAAAAGAGTACCAGCAGGCGCGCTTTGATTCTCCCGAAAAAGAGAAAATCTTTCTCGCTTACATTGACCTTTTTGACCTAGAGGCTATAGTTGCCGCTGCAAAAATTTGTCTGCTTGATTCCAAAAAAGATGAAGCAAATAACCTCATTATCTCATCTATCGAGCTTCTAGAAGAACTAAAGTTAACTTGTCCAAATTACTACTATCTGGAAAGGTTAAAAAAGCTTGAGGATAAAATAAAGATCATCAGCATATCTCTAGACTATTGACTAGAGCCATTCAGCGCATGTATATAAGATGATAACCACGAGTACACTGAATAAATGGCTCTTTTTAATAAAATTAACGATGCGAGAAGAAAAATACTAGCTCGATGCCACCTAACCTCGCTGGCTGTCCACATTCTTCTTATCGCTATCATTCATAACTCATCTTTTCATGAGAAAAGCTCTGCTGGTAAATTAGCCGAGCTAGAAAAACATAAGAAAAAATCAAATGAGTTTTTACGAGAAGCTTTTTCAAATCTTGCATTGAGAGAAAAAAAGCTAAGACCTGATTTAGAACTCCTAAAGGAAAGGCCTAATACAAATAATTTAACCTATAAAATGGATGAAATTCTACCCAATTTCTTAGAACTTGATTTCCTATTAGAAAAAGAAAATCTAGAGGAACTTCTGTCAAAAGGAGAGTTCATAAAGTCACAGGTTCAAACTTTTATTCAAGAAGATCACATCCAACTCCTGAGCGATATAGAGAAAGCCTCCTTGATTCCTGATAAGAGAGAGTCTAACAATAACTTCCTTGCAATCTCTTTCGAAGAAGATGCACCTTATGAACCTAAAGAATTCGAAGTAACATTTAAAAGCCCTTTTAAAAGCGATTCCAAAATCGCTACAGTTGGAAGCTACAAGTCCTTAATGGAGAAGGAAATTTCACAAACTTTCCCAGAGCTAAACGCACCTATCGTTTCATCTGAAGAGACAACTCTTCCTTCCCTATCTGAAATGAATACAAGGTCTTGTGCTGATGATTTTGACATCGATCTTGTCTACCTCGAACATAAAGAAGAAGGACACCTTTTTGCATTAACATTGATACCAAAACCTGATCTCAAATTTGAAAAGCTGAAACATAATGTTTATTTTATCGTAGATAAGTCAAATGCAATTCAGAAAAGTCGTCTAAAAACGACTGAATCCGCAATCTCACGAGCCCTAAATTACCTTGGCGAAGAAGACTCCTTCAATATTATCGCTTATAGCAACACAATTGAGCGCCTATCCATTGAAAACCTCCCCCCTTCTAAAGCACATAAAGCTCGTGCAAAAGACTTTCTAGGTAGTCTGCGAATAGGAAGTATGTTCGCTAAAGCAAACCCTTACAGGCCCCTTCAAAGCCTTCTTTTCGAAATTTCTGATCCAAGCGATCTTTCATCCATCATTTTTATCACAAACGGGAACGGTTTTACAAAAAACTCCAATTATCAGTTTTTTATATCGAACATCCAAAATGATGCTAATAACAGATATCATCTTCATGCTCTGACTCTAAATAGTGATAACAATCTCCCACTTTTAGATTTCCTAACTACCTTTAATGGAGGAAATCTTTTTACCTCATCATCTCAAAAGGGGTTGAAGAGAAAACTTCAAAAGCTGATTAAATCAATAAGTAATCCCATTGCAAAGAATGTCTCTCTCACTTCCATAAGAAAGAGCCCTGGTGAAGAAATTCATTTATACCCATCTGAATCTCGCATGCCAGCCCTCTATCTTGACCAACCATTCGTTATTTTAGGAACCGTCAAAGAGCTCGATGATTTTGTCCTGTTTATCCAAGGAAAAAATCAGGGCGAATGGCTAAATATTAAGAAAAATATCTCATTCAAGTCGGCAAAAAAAGCTGATACTTTTCTAGAAAAAGAATGGGCACAAGAAAATTCTTTCGATCAGTTTGAAAACTATTTACTAAAGGGCGATGAAGAATATATGATTCAAGCCCATGAGATATTAGAGTCCCATAATTTACCATCTATCTTCTAATTACCGATGATTCGCATTATTGCAGGCACTTTTCAAGGGAGAAAAATAAAAGCTCCCAAATCACAAAAGACGAGACCTACCCAAAGTTCTCTCAGAGAGTCCTTTTTTAATATCTGCCAGCATAGAGTAGCTGACAGTATTTTTCTTGATCTATTCGCAGGCTCTGGAGCTATGGGTTTTGAAGCTCTTAGCAGGGGAGCCAAAAAAGTCGTTTTTGTTGATCAGAATCCCATCTCAATATCGTGCATTCGAGAAAACAGCAGACTCCTAGGAGTGGAAAATGAGACCCTAGTGATTAAAAGAGATGCTTTAAGTGCTCTAAATACCTTAAATCAAAAATTTGATCTCATTTTCATCGACCCTCCCTATGATTTGAAAAAACCCTTAGCTCTCCCAGAAAAAGTACTATCTCAGATCGAAAGAAATGGTCTTATAGGGGAGGATGGTTCTATTTTTATCGAAGTCCCCCATCTTAAAGATCACGCTCTTCTAGAATTAGACAGACTCTATTGTAAAAATGTCCGGAAATATGGGAATACAGATTTAATGGAATTCCAGATCAAATAGGGATTTGAATGATAAAAAAATTAGCACTCTGCACAGGATTAAGTCATAATCTTCTAGATCATTTGGCCCCTCTTTCTTATGTTCTAAACATGCCTCTTTTAATCACTGAAGAAGCAAGCGAAGAACTACTTAATCGTTACTACCCCATGATAAAAACTATCTATGTCGATATCGATAAACTCTCATGTGAATGGCTGGTAGATGAGTATGATATGCTTTTTCAGAGCACCTTTTGGAATGTCAATCTCGTACAATATTTCGCTCAGCTAAAAAATAAAAAGATGTGCTTCGTATGGTCTCCTCACGGCAACTCCGATAAAGGATATATGGAACCCGTTTTAGAGGGCATGCTAGATCAAAATATGGTACTTCTTTATGGCGATCATATGGTCGAAAGGCTAAAAAAACAAAACTTATTCGATAAGATTCCTCCTTATATTTTTACAGGAAATTATCGCTCAACTTTCTTTGATAAATTTCGCTCTTTTTATGATGAAATCACCTCTCAGGAGATCTCTTCAAAATTAAATCTCCAAAACCCCACTATTCTCTACGCACCGACATGGAATGATAGGGAAAACTTAACCTCTTTCTTCGATAAAGCAAAAAAAGTTATAGAAAACCTGCCCTCACATTATAATTTGATAGTGAAAGCTCACCCTCTCTTAGCTGAAAGAGACCCTGTTAGATATTACGCATCTTTACCATCTATCGATCATGATAATATTCTTCTTTTGGAAGACTTTCCCCCAATTTACCCTCTTTTAGAACTTGTTGATATCTATCTAGGAGACTTTTCTTCCATTGGATATGACTTCTTATATTTTAATAAACCTATGTTCTTCTTTAACTCTTTGAGATCAGCAGAAAAGGATTCTCTCTATCTACACCAAACTGGAATAACTATTCCCGATAACTGTAATGATCTCTATGGATTTATCAGTGAAAGAATTGCAAGCTGGGATCCCGCATTAAAAAAGAGGCAAAGAGAGGTCTATGACTTTGCTTTTGGGGAAACTAAAGATTTTGTGCAGATAGAAAAAGAAATTGATAAGGTCTTTGTAAAGCAGTTTTACAATGCACCTACTTTAGGAATGACAAAAACAGATGTAAGTTCGTGAATATTGGGAGCTGTAGGGACAGCCTCCAATTCATAGGCATATGCTCCATCTAAAAAATCTTTTATCTTTGTCACAGTGGCAACATTCAATCCAGGTGGAAAAACACCATCCATACCTGTCGTGATCAATAAATCACCTTTCTTAAGTATTGGCACACCTTTTGCTCTCTTATCAATAGGACTACCTGTTTTTAAATCTCTTGCTGGGCCCTCTAAATCGGCATAATCATAGTTAAATCCAACTCCCTTCAGCACTTGGCTTCTAACTCTCCAAATCGGTTCAGAAGAGCCATGCAGCTCTCCCTTAGCTAGCCTTAAATCTTCCGTCGATATCATCAACTGTGCTCTTAGGTGTTCAAGAGACTCGAGTCCATCTGATAAGCCCGCATCCCCCCTCGCTTTTACACGCATGAGAGTCGCGTCTAAAAGCTCTGCTAGTTCACGATCTTGTGTTTTACCTCTAATTGCTCTGACAGATGGAATCAGGCCTGAATCTGTAATTAATCTAACTCTGCTCTTTTTCTGACCTACAAATTCAATAACTCCAACTAATGAATTCCCAACTACTACGGGGCTATCTTCCGATATAATTTGCCTGCCAAGGGTCTCGTTATCACTTTCCCCCACATCAATCCATAGACTACTACTCCAAGAAACCGGCTCTCTATAGATGACTTTGGCAGGAATCGCTTGGATTTTCATTTCAATTAAATCTTTTAGCTCTTCGCTTCTTCTTTGAAAAAATTCTCTCCAATAGATCTCCCCGCCTATCTCATTTTTTCGATTTAAAGCATGCAGTCTCTCTGTTTGCTCTTCAATTCGTCCATCAAAAAGAAGCCATTCATAGACGGCATTTAATTGTGAGCGCAAGTTCTGATTTTCTATCTGAAGATCTAAATCTTTATCATTTTTAGTCACATTAGTATATCCCGAGAGGGTGGGAGCCTTTAAAAGGTAGGATCTAAAAAACCCTGCCCATTGATATGTGGGATGAACATACGATATGCAAGAACTTCTAGCTCGGTTAGTGAAGCTTAAGGGAAAATTGAGAAATATAATGGTAAGGATAATCAGGAGAAAAAAGGGGAAATAAGAGATTCGTCTCATAATTTACTGACATGTAAGATTGCTTTAATTACATAGTCGATATTCTGATCATTTAATCCTGAAATGTTAATTCTTCCATTATCTGGCATGTAAATAGAAAATCGATCAATGAGCATTCTAACTTGATCCTTACCCAAATTGCAAAAAGAAAACATACCCTTATGCTCTTTTAAGAACTGGTAATTATGAAGCCCATTTTCACTTTTCAATAGATCCACAAATTGATTTCTCAAATTTGTTAACCTTATTCTAATATTTCCCAGCTCTTCTATCCATTGTTCTTTCAGTTCATTGTTTTGTAATATTTCTTTCACAATTGCAGCGCCGTAAGAAGGAGGATTTGAATAAGTTACTCGAATCAATCTTTTAATTTTTCCACCAACAAGGTCTCTTTCTCTTTTCCCATTTGTAACGGCAAAAACAGCACCTATTCTTTCTCGATAAAGACTAAAGTTTTTAGAAAAAGTGGTTACAACGAGCAATTCAGATAACACTTCAGAAAATAGCCTGATAGAATAGGTATCCTCATCTAAACCAAGTCCAAGTCCAAGATATGCGAGATCAAAAAGAGGAAGAAAGTTCTTTCTTTTAAAAAGTTTAGAGAGAAGTTTCCACTCCTCTTTATTCAAATCTGATCCCGTCGGATTATGACAACAAGCATGAAGGAGAATAATACTTTTTTCTGGAAGATTGGATAGAAAAGCATAGGTTTTTTCAAAGTGGACCCCCATTTTATCGTGTGAGTAGTAGGGATAGGTGAGGGTAGTTAGTCCTGCTTTTTGAAATATTGGTACATGATTTGCCCATGTTGGATCAGGAACATAGATCGTTTTACCTATCTCACGAGAAATAAACTCTCCTAAGATGGAAAGGCCGCCGGTTCCGCCTAAGGATTGAGCTCCATAAACCCTTTCCCGGGTAAAACTATCCCCAAAAACGAGTGATTTTACCTCTTCTACAAATTGGGTATCCCCATCGAATGGAAGATAGTTGCCCACTTTTTCATGTTTCAGTATCTGTTTTGCAGCTATCTCAACACAATGTAAAACAGGTGTTTTTAAGGATGGAGTTTTATAAATTCCTACAGAGAGGTCGACTTTTTCAGGACATGAATCCTCTTTGAAGGCGTCACTTAACCCAAAGATAGGATCAGGAGGAACTTTTTGAAGATGGTTAAAGAACAATGAATAGCCTCATGTATCCTTGTATAAATACCCAATTTGGGCTAAGATTAATAACTCTTTTCCCGGGGCGTTAGCTCAGTTGGTAGAGCGCAACAATGGCATTGTTGAGGTCATCGGTTCGATTCCGTTACGCTCCAAAACCCCATGAGATCTACAGATCTATTCTGTTTCTAAAAGGTCGAGAAAAGCTTGAAGCTGTTTAGCTCTTGTAGGATGTCTCATTTTACGAAGAGCTTTGGCTTCAATCTGACGAACCCTTTCTCTTGTTACTTTGAATCTCACACCCACTTCCTCTAATGTCTTTGGTTTTCCATCTAAAAGACCAAACCTTTCAATCAGTACAGTTCTTTCACGATCTGTAAGCGTGTCTAGAACTTCGTTCATCTTATCTTTTAAGATCGCATAACCCGTAGCCTCTGCTGGCGATTCTATAGCTGTATCTTCAAGAAAATCTCCAAATTGGCTCTCACCACTATCACCCACTTCAGCCTGAAGTGAAATAGGATGCTGTGCAATCTTGTAAATTTCACGAACGCGTTCAGGTGTAAGACCAAGTTCAATTGCAAGCTCTTCTGGAGTCGGCTCTCTACCTGTTTC
>JAJFML010000212.1 GCA_021772195.1 Chlamydiota bacterium
TATTTATATTGACTGATAATATAGCTGCAATATGTCTTGCATCAATACACTTAGCTGGTAACTCCCTCTCCTGAAGCTGTTCAGTAAGCCAGTGGCTCAAAGAGCCACCTTCTAGCCCTACCAATTCAATATCTAGATTTAGGTTATGTAAAAAAATGGAAATGGCCTTTGGATCTGTTTTTAGAGATTTTTCACAGATTTTTTTACCTTTGTTATCAACAACACAAACAGAAGTTTCTTTCATTGATACGTCTAATCCTACATAATGTTTCATTCGTTGCTCCTTTGTTGTTTTGGTCCATAGAGACCGTTTTTTGTTTGGAGGGCATTATGCCACTCCGTTACAATGGAGCAAGTTTTTTTGACTTCGAGCCTTGCGCGATTATCTAATGTTGTTCAGTGTCTCCTTAGAGTATGGTTGACTTTTTTTGAGTTTTCAATTATTCTCTTCGGATAAAAATTTAAATATTTCTAACTAATAAGGTCTGCTTATGTCTATATCTCTGCAAGAGCGTCAAAGTATTTTAAAAGAGTGCTATGTAGAGGCTACTAAGAAAAAAGGGTTGATTGATTTTACTAAGGAAATTCGTACAGAAAACAATGACCTATCGGGTAAATATTCTCTTAAGCAGGCAAGGCTTGCTAAGTTATTCTCTAGCGCTGTTTGGATAGATGCTTCAAAGAAAGGAGGTCACCGCAAAGTTAGCAATGTCGTAACAGGCGTTGTTATAGAGTATGCGGATCATCAAAAAGATATAGATCCCGGAGCTGCTCAAACTATTTTCGAGAGAGTACAAACACACTTGAATATCCTATGTAATGATATTTTTGGTTATAAGAAATATAATTGGAAATTTCCGCCTTCATACCCAGCCTCAGCCAGTAGGTGGCAACGAATAGGTTAAGGAGACGTTGATGGACTCATGTATTTCATCTCGCTATGTAGTGGTTGACTTCTCTCTGCTGTCGTAGTATTCTTGATGCATGAAAATTCAAGTATTCCCATCTATTCTTGCGTCCGATTTTGGTAAATTGTCAGAAGAGGCGAAGCGTTTAGAAGACGCTGGAGCTGATGCGATCCATGTTGATATCATGGACGGCCACTTTGTTCCTAATCTTACACTTGGCCCCAAAGCAGTAGCTGCAATCAATCGTTCAACTGACCTTTTTTTAGATGTACATATCATGGTCTACAATCCTTATGATTTTGTTGAGCGTTTTGTGGAAGCTGGGGCAGATCGTATCACTTTTCACTTTGAAGCAACGGAAGACGTTGAGACTGTGATTGATTACATTAAGAAGTGTAATGTCAAAGTGGGTCTAGCGTTCAATCCAGAAACTTCTTATGAGATGGTGACGAAATTCATTGGAAAAACCGATCTCATTCTGATGATGACTGTGAATCCAGGCTTTGGCGGTCAAAAATTCATGCCTGAAGTCTTAGAAAAAGTCACAAGGCTTAAAAGAGATATCGATCAATTGGGTGAAAAAGTTGATATTCAAGTTGATGGCGGAATTGATGAGAAGACAGGAAAGTTAGCTAAAGACGCAGGTGCAAATATCTTTGTTGCAGGAACCAGTCTTTACAAACAAGACGATCTTGCTTCAGCTATTTCTCGTCTAAAGTCTGTCTAATATATTTAACCACCCGTTCACTGCGTTCTCTAGAGAAAAGTTGAAGAAGTGTGAGTTTCCTCTGCGATCTCTTGCGATCTTTGATCGCGGATGGTAAAAAAAATAAAAAAGTCATTGTTCTCTGTGGTTTTCCATTTCTTTAAGCCTTTTGAGAAAAACGTTTGAGAAAATCGTCCTAAGTTGGATAATGAGCTCTAAACAACTCTTGGGTTTATGAAAAAAGTAGTCGTCATTGGCGGTGGTACGGGAAACTTTGTAGCGCTTCGCGGGCTAAAAAGATACGATGTCGATCTTACAGCCATTGTTTCGATGGCAGATGATGGCGGTAGTACGGGTATTCTACGTGATGAACTTGGCGTTTTACCCCCAGGCGATGTCAGGCAGTGTCTTGTTGCTCTTTCAAATTCAAGCAGGCTCCTTCGCTCTCTTATGAATTACCGTTTTGAAAATGGAAATTTAGGTGGTCATAGTTTCGGAAATCTTCTCTTATCTGCTCTGGAGAAAGTTACAGGAAGTTTTGAAAAAGCGGTCGAAGAGGCTGGGAAACTTCTTTTTATTAAAGGAAAGGTGCTCCCTGTCACAGTGCATCAAGTGCGCCTTAAGATGATCCTCAATAATCGAAAAATTCTAGAAGGAGAGAAGGAAATCTATCTCTCGCAAGATATCGACAAAGGGTATAAAAGCATCTATTTGGAGCCTTATCCAAAAGTCAATCCAAGTGTCATCGAAGAGATTAAACACGCCGATCTCATTGTAATAGGGCCAGGCGGTTGGTATACATCTGTGATTCCTAATATTCTCGTAGACGGTGTAGCTGATGCTCTTCGAAAGTCTCAAGCAAAAAAGATTTTTATTAATAATTTAATGAATAGAAGAGGGCAGACAACGGGATTTAAAGTCAGTCACTACCTAAAAGAGATTACTTCGTACATCGGGGAAGATATTTTCGACTATATTTTAGTAAATGGTGCTAAGCCATCAGAAGATTTGATTGAAAAATATGCTGAAGAGGGCGAACTTGTTGAAAACAACATAGATGATGAGAGAATTATTCTGGCAGATTTATTAGGGCCAATGATTCTCTCTTCAAATCACGATCTAATTAGACGAAATCTAATTAGACATGATTCTAAAAAACTAGCTCAGGAGATTATGAAAATTGTGGATTATCTTTGATTTAGACGATACCTTGATCGATACGACAGGTTCGCTTACACCTTTTAGATTAGAGCAAGCTCTCAAAAAAATGATTGACTCTGGCTTGGCTGTAAATGACTTTACAAGGGCTCGTTTTCAGCTTTGGGCATTAAATAAAAAAGCATTGAGTACTGAAGAGGCTCTTCGTATCTTCTTTTCATTAGGAGAATATGATAAATCTTTTCTTGAAGTGGGAATTAAAGAAATTTATGAGGTAGAACTCCCAGAAAAATTTCCTTTAGAATCACTTCCAGGAGCGGGAAATCTTTTACAAGAGCTTAAAGACCACACGCTTATATTAGTAACAAAGGGGCATGAGGCTATTCAGTATAAAAAGCTGGAAAAAGCTGGTATTGAACCCAGGTTATTTAGTAAAATAATCGTATCGGATTTAAAAGATAAGGGACCTCATTATCAAAAAATTTGTAATGAGATGAACATCCCCCCCTCTCAGCTTGTGGTTATAGGTGACCGCATTGGATCCGATCTTGTTCCAGCTAAGAAGCTAGGTGCTTGGACAGTGCAGATGAAATGGGGTAGGGGACTCTGTTTTGAAGGTTTAGAGGATTATGTTGATTTTAAGATCTCTAAACTGGAAGAAATAAAAAGAATTATAGATCACTTAGGGGCCTTAAATAGCGTAGGAATATGACGACATCGAATCAAATTACACCCGGAATGACGCTGAATATCGACGGAAAGGTTTTCAGAGTTGAATCAAGCGTTAAAGTAAGCGCGCCTAAAGGCACGCCTTTTATGAAGACGAAACTTCGCAATCTAGTTACAGATGATCTAGTTGAAAAAAACTTCAAACTGAATCAGGCAGTTCTAGAAGTATCACTTTTAGAACATGCTTTGGAATTTCTCTACCCAGAAGGAAAAGATTATCTCTTTCTGGATGTTGATAATCTAGAAAATGTGACAGTGCCACCTGAAGTATTAGGCGAAAAGGTGGATTACTTGAAAGAAGGAACAGGTGTAAAAGCGATGTTTTATGGAGAGACAATTTTCTCTGTAGAACTTCCGCAGTTTTTGGAACTTATGGTCATTAAGACTGGTGCTCACGAAGAAGAATCAATGATGGCATCCAATACGACAAAAGTGGCGGTCTTAGAGACTGGCGCTAAAATTTCCGTCCCGCTCTTCATTGAAGCAGGTGATGTGATTAAAGTAGACACCCAAGAAGGGGAATATATTCAGAGGGTTTAATATAGTGGAACTTAAAGATATCAAAGATCTTATGGGCTGTCTCGAAGAGAATAAGCTCAAAAAAATTGTAATTAAGAAAGGAGATTTTGAACTTGAGCTCGAAAGAGAGTCAAAGGACGTACAATCGGTTCATAATCCTTTACCAACATACATACCTGGACAGGTAGAGGTTGCAGCTGCAGCTACACACTCCTCAATACCAGCTACAAGTGTAGCTACTGATGAGTTTGTAACTTCACCTATGGTGGGTACATTCTATCTATCTTCATCTCCTGACCAAGCATCTTTTGTGAAAGTAGGCGACCAGGTGGATGAGGGTACAGTTGTCTGTATCGTTGAAGCTATGAAAGTCATGAACGAAGTCAAAGCTGGCGTTAAAGGTGTTGTTGCAGAGATTATGCTCGACAATGCTCAACCCGTCGAATTTGGCTCTAAAATCTTTCGGATTGTTTAACAATGAAAAAAGTACTAATTGCGAATCGCGGTGAAATTGCCGTTAGAGTTATAAGAGCGTGTCATGATTTAGGGCTCTCTACTGTTGCTGTTTACTCAGAAGCAGATGCAGAGGCTCTTCATGTACATCTTGCAGATGAAGCAATTTGTATCGGAGCACCACAAGCAAATAAATCTTATCTCCGCATTCCCAATATTATTTCCGCATGTGAAATTACTCATGCTGATGCGGTTCACCCAGGTTATGGTTTCCTAAGTGAAAATGCTAATTTTGCCTCCATTTGTGAGAGCTGTAATCTCAATTTTATTGGACCATCTCCAAGTGCGATTGCCTATTTGGGTGATAAATCTAGAGCAAAATCTTTAGCAAAGAGCGCAAAATGTCCTATTATTCCGGGATCTGAGGGCATTATCCACGATGTCAAAGAGGGCCTAAAAGAGGCCAGAGAAATCGGTTTCCCTGTTTTTATCAAAGCATCCGGTGGCGGCGGCGGTAAAGGTATTCGCATCGCTTACAATGAAGATGAATTTGTAAAGAAGTTTGTTGCAGCAAAAGCTGAAGCTGAAGCTAGCTTTAGTAATCCCGATGTCTATCTTGAAAAGATGATTGTAAATCCGCGCCATATTGAAATTCAAATCGTAGGTGACAAGCACGGAAACTATATCCATTTAGGCGAAAGAGATTGTACGATCCAAAGAAGAAGGCAAAAACTCATTGAGGAGACTCCAAGCCCTATACTTACTCCTACTTTAAGAAAAAAGATGGGCCAAGCTGCAATCAATATTGCAAAAGCTGCAAAATACCACTCAGTCGGAACTGTAGAATTCCTCCTGGATGAAAAGATGAACTTTTACTTCATGGAAGTAAATAC
>JAJFML010000213.1 GCA_021772195.1 Chlamydiota bacterium
AAAAACAGCAGTTAATCAGAGCTTCCTAAAGAGATTTTAAGAGAGCTTTTAAAGAAGTGATAAATTTTACGACATCTTCTTGCGTATTATAAATACTAAGAGATAGTCTCGCAGAAGCTCTGCAGCCCAATCTATTATGCATCGGCATTGCACAATGAGAACCCGTTCTAATTGCAATTCCTTTTAGATCTAATAGGGTGCCTAAATCTAGTGGATGAACTCCATCTATGTTAAAGCAAATGATCCCTGTTTTTTGAGCTTCTGCTCCATAGATCGCAAGTCCTTCGATTTTCAACATCTCACTTGTAAGGTATGAGCAAAGGTCATCTTCTTCTTTTGAGATTCTTTCAAGCCCCATCTCTTCAATGAAGAGAATAGCTTCTTTTAGGCCAATTACTTCCGCTATCATGGGAGTACCTGCCTCAAAACGAAGGGGTGGTTTTTTATAAGTGCTCTTTTCAAGGCTCACCGTCTCAACCATATCGCCACCACCTACTACAGGAGGAAGAGTTTGAAGGATTTCCTTTTTCCCGAAGAGAACGCCTATGCCTGTTGGTCCATACATTTTATGACCAGAAAAGGCGTAAAAATCGGCATCTAGATCTTGGACATCTACTGAGAGATGAGAGATTGCTTGCGCACCATCAACGAGCACCATAGCACCTCTTAGGTGGGCTAAGCGAATTACTTCTTTGATGGGGTTGATAATCCCCGTTGAATTAAAAACATGGGCAATAGAGACAAGTTTTGTCCGCTCAGAGAGAAGCTCCTCATAGGCATCCATTCGGATTTCTGTTTGATCATTTAGAGGAATGAATTTGAGTACGCACCCAGTCTCTTCAGCTAGCATCTGCCAGGGGACCATATTAGAATGGTGCTCTCCAACAGATAAGATAATTTCATCACCTCTTTTGATTTTGCTTCGAAATGCATTTTTAACAAGATTAATAGAATCGGTTGTGCCTCTAGTAAAAACGATTTCGTCGGAGCTATTGGCATTGATAAATTCTTTTACTTTTTCTCTTGCAGAATTGTAGAGATCGGTTGCATTCATCGAAAGCTCGTAGATAGCCCTGTGAACGGTTCCATACTCTTCTGAATAGAACTGAGTCATGCGATCGATTACGCGTTGTGGTTTATGCGTAGTTGCCGCAGAATCGAGATAGATCAGCTGGGTATTTTTTTTGAAGATGGGAAACTCATTTTTAATATCAAATAGAGTATCCATCTGCCTACCTCATAAAACGCGTTGGAAGAGAAAAATCAAAGGGGATTTCTTGCATAATCTCTTTGCAAAAGGCATTTGCCAAAAGCTTTTCTGCATCCTCTAAGGACAAACCTCTACTCTGCAAATAAAAGAGCTCTTCTTCATCAATCATTGAAGTCGTAGAGCCATGCGACGCTTTCACATCATCTGCAAAGATCTCTAGGTTAGGTTTTGCATAGGAATTTGCAAGGTCTGATAAAAGCAGGCTTCGGCTAAGTTGATAGGCTTCTGTTTTTTGAGCCACCGAACTTACGACAATCTTTCCCTCAAAACTAGCTTTTGCTCTCTCTTTTAGCATGGATTTCTTTAGTTGAGAGGATGTTGTATGAGGCGCTGCATGGTCAATGCGAACAAGAGTAGAGGCTTCCAATATCCCATCTACAAGACTTAGATATTTGTAATCACAAGTAGCTCCCTCTTCAGCCAAAACAATGCGAGTATCTTGATGACACACTTTTGATCCTACCTGGTATCCTATGCACTTAAAGTGAGCATCTTGTTTTAAAGAGGCGCGCCTTGAGCTTAAATAGTATCCCTGCTCAGAAAATGTACCTTGATCATACCAATGGAGCTTTGCATTCTCTTCGATCTGCGCATCTATCAGGCTATTTTGAAAATGAGCATTTTGACCAAGGGAAATCTGGGTTTGGCAGCAAGTGAGCTGTGAATTTTTTCCGACATAGACCTGAATTCTAGGAGAGCTAATTGTATTTTTCTCAGCTAGGGTAATATTGAGGATTTGAATCGGTCGCTCTACCTCAATACCTGGAGGTAGATAGAGGAAAATACCTTTTCCTTGCAGTGCAGCGTTCAAAGCGGTAAATGGATTCGAGTCTTCTTTTAGAGTTTTTGCAAGTCTATTTTGCATAAACACGCCGTAGGATTTCATCGCAAATGCAAGGTTCATCAAAACGACTTTTTCTGAAACGTTTTTTGTATCTGATAGCTCCTCATCAAAAAATCCATTGATAAATACGAGGTAAGAGCCTGCACATTCGGGAAGAACATGGGGTAAAATCTCTTCTCTTGAAAGTGTTTGGGGTTTTGCAAGGGTAAAATCTTCAGAAAAGATCTTTTGAAGACCCACATGAGCAAAGTCTTCGTTTTTTTTAGTGGGCAGACCAAGCTCCAAAAAATGGTCCCATGCACGCATGCGCCAGCTTTTTAAGATATCATCTTCAGGAAGCTTTTCGTAGGCTCCACTTAGCTGATTTTCAAATGCAACGGTTTTCATCCATTAGCTCCGATCTTCTCATAGCCTTCTTCTTCGAGAACTTCTGAGAGTGCAGCATCACCTGACTTCACAATTTTTCCATCCATCATCACATGGACAATATCGGGTTTTACATAATTTAATAGACGCTGGTAGTGGGTGATCAAAATGAGTGCATTATCCTTTGTGCGCATCTTTTGAATGCCTTCAGAGATGATACGCATGGCGTCGATATCAAGCCCTGAGTCAGTTTCATCTAAGATAGAAAGTACAGGATTCAAAATGGACATTTGAAGAATCTCATTTCTCTTTTTCTCGCCGCCAGAAAACCCCTCATTCAATGATCTTGTTTTAAACTCTTTTGGCGCTTTAATTTCCATCATCTTTTTATCTAAAAACTCTTCAAAACCCTTCAGTTCAAGGGGTTCTTTGCCTGTAGCTTTTTGATGAGCTGTATGAGCAGAGTGTAAAAATTCCAGATTGGTAATACCTGCAATCTCTAACGGATATTGAAAGCTCATGAAAAGGCCTAGGTGTGCGCGTTCGGACGGTTCAAGCTCTAAAATATCCTCTCCTTTAAAGAGAATTTTTCCACTCGTAACTTCATAGAAAGGGTGACCCGCTAATACTTTTGCAAGGGTAGATTTGCCGGCACCATTGGGTCCCATAATAGCATGACATTCGCCAGCTTTTACGTTTAGGCAAAAATCCTTTAAGATCTCTTTTCCTTCGATGGACACACATAAATTTTCAATTTCTAACATTTTTTCCTCTTTTATCCGACGGAGTTTTCCAACTTCAACGCCAGCAATTTTTGTGCTTCCTCTGCAAATTCAAGCGGAAGCTTTTGAATCACATCTTTACAAAATCCATTTACGATCATATTGATCGCATCTTCTCTAGATATTCCCCTAGATTCTAAATAGAAGAGCTGCTCTTCACTCATTTTTGATGTCGATGCTTCATGTTCGATTTTAGATGAACGATTTTTCACTTCGATGTAAGGGAAGGTATTAGCTGAGCACTTATTGCCAACCAACATTGAATCGCATTGAGTATAGTTCCTAGCATTTTTCGCCCCTCGCATCATCCGCACAAGACCGCGATAGCTATTATGAGACTGGTCTGCTGATATCCCTTTAGAGATGATCGTTGATTTGGTGTTCTTTCCTACATGGATCATCTTTGTTCCGGTATCAGCTTGCATGAAACCGTTCGTTAGCGCTACGGAATAGAACTCACCTACCGATTCATCGCCCATCAGAATGCAGCTGGGATATTTCCAAGTAATAGCTGCACCTGCTTCCACTTGAGTCCAAGAGATTTTCGATTGAAAGCCTTTGCAAAGACCGCGTTTGGTTACAAAATTGTAAATTCCACCTTTGCCTGTTTTGGGATCGCCTGAATACCAATTTTGAACTGTTGAATATTTGATCTCAGCACGATCTTTCACAACAAGCTCGACTACTGCAGCATGTAGCTGATTTGTGTCATAAGCAGGAGCTGTACAGCCTTCCAAATAGCTTACGTAGGAATCTTCTTCGGCGATGATAAGCGTTCTCTCGAATTGCCCTGTTTCTTTTTCGTTGATGCGAAAGTAGGTGGAGAGCTCAATTGGAGATCTAACGCCTTTTGGTACATAGACAAATGAGCCATCTGAAAAGACTGCGGAATTTAGAGCTGTAAAGTAGTTATCACCTATAGGAACAACAGTTCCAAGATACTCTTCTAAAAGTTCAGGGTACTTCTGTACAGCCTCTGAGATGGAACAGAGCACAACGCCTGCTTCTTGCAAGGTCTTTTGAAAGGTAGTTCCAAGTGAGACAGAATCAAACACAACATCAACAGCTACATTTGTGAGCCTCTTTTGCTCGTCTAATGGAATGCCTAAACGCTCAAAAGTCTTGAGTAATTCAGGATCAACTTCATCCAGGCTATCTAGCTTAGGCTTTTTTTTCGGTTCAGAGTAGTAAGAAATATTTTGATAGTCAATAGGTGTATATTTAACATTCGCCCAATTAGGCTCTTCCATCTCCTTCCACTTCTCAAACGCTCTTAGTCTAAACTCAAGAAGAAAAGGAGGTTCATTCTTTTTTGCTGAAATTGCGCGAATCGTCTCCTCTGTAAGCCCTTTTTTAAAGGTCTCAGATTCAACGGGTGTTACAAATCCATATTTATATTCGTTTTCGGAGCTCGAAAACTTACTACCTGCCATAATTCCCTAGTATTTAAGGATGAAATTTTAACTTATGTAGGGATAGCTGTCAATTTGAGTCTCTTTGCAATCTTGTTTAAGATCAAAGAAAATTTTACAGCTACTATCCTCGGCAGAAAAACCCGCCGATAATATCTGTGACTTTTCTACCGATTGATCTAGCCTCACCTGAAGAGACTTCTACACCCATCACTTTTTGAAGCCCCCGCTTTACAATCAACTCTTCCGCAGGAGGGACACCCGCTTTCGCATAATTAAAAACGTTTCTTCCTGTAGGAGAGAGAAATCTAACCCACAAAACAGCGCCTGCAGCTGTTATGCATTTCGAAGCTGTTCCTGCCACAGACCGGCTCATCTCCTCAGAGGCTGCGCGATCATTTAGAGCCACAAAGATGCCCTCTTCAAGAAGCTTGTTCGTGCCATAGGCAAGAGCTGCTCGCAATCCTAAATCTACACCCCATGCAATCGATGCTCTTGCACACATATCTGTCGTTTTTCCTACAATTGCCATGCGAAAATCTTTTTCCCTTCTTGAGATTTCCCCTATTAGCGCCCTAGACGCCTCTGCCCCTACTGCACGCACCGCAGAACCTGCAATTTTAGCTCCAGCCCAAGTTACAACCCCTCTTGCAACTCCCACACCTCTTCGTATTAACCCTACCCTATCTCCTTTTGTAAGAGCCGCCTCACCATTCTTTACCATTTCATCCCAACCACTTTGCTTGACCTCATCAAGAGGCGCTGACAATCTGCTTTGAACAGAAGAGACGCCGCTTAGAGCATAGTCTCTTAAGAGATCTGGAACACTCAACACTTGCTGAAGATTTCCCGCTACATTTGAGAGGTGCCTTGATGCAATAATCAAACATAAATCAGCATGTTTCAATCCTGTTAGCTTAACTGGCTCCCTTTCAGAGCATTTCAATGCTCCTTTTCGAACAAGAGAAGTTATCTGCTTTACACGTTTTGTTGAAACAGGGTCTTTAAATAACCCCAATGTAACACCATTTAGAACTTCGGCCGCACCTCGCAAAGCAGGCATTGCTAATTTATCGGTGATAGCATCAGTTAAAGGATAGATAATATAATAATCTGGGGCATAGAGAATTTTATCAGCTTTTTCTTTTTCGCAATAATCATCCCAAAGCTGAATAGATCCATCTAATGCGGCTACACAGTAATTCAATTTACTTCTATCTATTTGTAAAGCCATATTATCCCTATTCTTAATTGCAATTATTATAAACAGTAATTAAATAAACATCCATACCCCCTTCGCTGAAAAATTTATTTGATAAAAAAAACTCTTAACATGCTACAAGGTAATTAAATGAATACGCAAAAAAAAAAAGTTTCAGCTGCAATTGCAGGTGCCTTAAAGAGCTTAAATGAAGGAAACCACGAGATGGTGCGAGAGCACCTTCGGGAAATCCTCAAAAAATCTAAAGGCTTAGAGAAGGCAATCGAAAAAGATATACAAAATTTTTTGATGCAGATTGAGTTCGAAATGGACTATGACCGAACTCTCCTAGTCACTAAAGAAGTTGTAAAAGCTGCAGATAAACTTATCAAAGATTTGGGGGAAAAATGAAAAAAGAAATTCATCCATCATCAGATACGCCCTATGAAGATCTGCATTTTACAAAGGAGATCGTGCGCATGGGAATGTCTTTTATATCCAATGCCATTCGCAGTAAAGAGAATATCGCAGATATTCACAGAGTGATGAAAGAGACAAAGATGCAGGTAGACAAGCTAAAAGACCCCAATATAGCTCAAGCATTCAACCAAATCTGCTATCTTTTAGATCATAACTATCCTATTTCAGAGCATACTAATTGGGATGTGATCAAAATGTTGGGCAGGTGCTTCTATTATATCGATGAAAAGACGCTATATTAAAGCTTGGCCTGATGTAGGTTCTTTGCAAACCAGTTAATCGTTCTTTTTAAGCCTTCTTCTAGATTTGTTTTAGCTGTATAGCCAAGATACATCAATTTAGAAGAGTCCATCGCATAGCGATAATCATGGCCTGGCCTATCATCTATAAACGTGATGAGCTTATGAAGATCGTCAAGATCTTGATTTGTCTCTTTTGCAAGAGTTTTAAGAAGCAGATAGAGAAGATCGATATTTGAGACCTCTTCTTTCCCACCAATATTGTAGGATTCAAAGCTAGGGCCCCATTTTAATATCTCCCAAACAGCTTCAGCATGATCTTCGACAAAGATCCAATCACGGATGTTTTTCCCATTTCCATAAACAGGCAAAGACCTGCCACAAAGTGCGTTTGTGATCATGAGCGGGATAAACTTCTCAGGAAACTGGTAGGGCCCGTAATTATTAGCTGCCCTTGAAATAGTTGCAGATATTTTGTAGGTATTTACATAGGCCCGGATGAGATGATCTGCAGCTGCCTTTGATGCTGAATAGGGAGAGTTAGGACGATAGG
>JAJFML010000214.1 GCA_021772195.1 Chlamydiota bacterium
AAGACAGCTTCTACAAAACCCTTCATTGTCCATCTTAACATGGAAGATAAGAAGGCTGCATCTGCCAAGAAGCGTAATTTCTACGAAAAAGTGATTGAGCCCGACTCTCTCATTAGCTCATCTACCCTTGACCTCTTCCACATCACCGAGAAAAACGAGCTCGCTTATAAATTGATATCAAATATTACTCTAGGCGATGACACCTTTAACCCCATATATTTAAGTGGCCCTGCAGGAGTTGGAAAAACGCACCTTTTGATGGGATGTGCACACCACTTTATAAAAAACAAAAAACGTGTCTTCTATGTAAGAGCAGAGTCATTTACCAGCCACGTAATTTCTGCCATTCAGTTTGGGAATATGCAAACTTTCAGAAAAGCATACCGCGGCATTGACATTCTCCTCTTTGATAATGCCCACGTTTTAGCTCGTAAAAAAGCTACCCAGGAAGAGTTCTTTCATACATTCAATACCCTTCACACAATGGGCGTGCAGATTATTATCGCTGCAAATGCACCCCCCAAAGATCTTGAATATATTGAGCCAAGGCTAATCTCTCGTTTTGAATGGGGAATAGCCCTTACCCTCGATAAATATAGTAGATATGACCTTGAGCACATTCTGAAAAAAAAGGCTCAACACTTAAAGTTTGAGATCTCACAAGAGGTAATCACTTATCTTCTCGATACTTTTATAGAAAAGTCAGTATTTTTAGCTCTTGACGCACTCCTTCTCAGATTAAAGAGCGCGTGCAACTTAAACGAAGTTAAAGTCTCCCTATCTGATCTCATTCATAAAGAGGGTAAAAGGCAGGTTACAGCCGATCATATTATCAAAATGGTAGCAGACCACTACCAAGTACAAACAGAAGATATCTTAGGAAAGTCACAAACAAGAGAGATGGCCTATCCCAGAAAAGTTGCCATGTTCCTTCTGCGAGTTCATTTAAAACTCCCCTACTTACGCATTGCCGAGAAATTCAAACGGGACCATTCTACAGTCATGACAGCTGTAAAAGCAATTCAGAATAAACCGAATGATGAAATCCAAAAATTATTAGAAAAATTATAATAGAACCACAGAGGCTTTCCCCTGTGGTTTCAATTTCAAAGTACCTTAGATTTTTAAGTACTTGTCGTGACCTGGTTTTTGCATATTATCTTGAACTTGCGGTGGGACAGGAAGTTTAAATGGCTCAGGCTCTTCGCCGGCACATACTTTCCCTGCAATCTCGCGCCACTTTTCTACAGTTTCAACAAATAGTGGGGCAAATCTACGCAGTGCAGATTCATCCACACCTAGACCCATATCGATGACGCAATGCATCAGGATAAGCTCTTCATTGTTCGCAACTCCAATACCACCACCTGCCATCTGGCCACCGAGCATCGATCCTTCTAAAAGCTTTTCATAAAGCTTTAAACGGATCTTATCATCTTTTGGCAATCCATCTAAGATAGGAGAGTAAAGGTATAAGCGATCTGAATTAGGTTCATAGGTAATATGCAGTGAAAAGGCGTTATCAATACCTAAAATACAAGTATGATTTTCGTCGAAATCTAAGTTATCAAGATTAAGTTCCTTTCCAAATGCTTTTAAATTAGCTTTAGCGTTTTCGTAGGACATGCATCCCTCCTTTCAAAATTTTATAACAAAAATGTTTCAAGAATTGGCAATTAAACAAAGTGGCTTTTCAGTTTTCCTGTTTCTGAAGAGTAGCTGCGATAGTGTACACAGCTCTCTGAAGATTGGGAAAAAATGAGTAAAAGCGGAGATAGTTTAAGTCCGATTCTTAAATCATTTTTGGCATAATTCTTTTAGCACTTACAGGGCATTGCAAGGTGCTTTTCAATGGTAAAATAATTTATCACATGAAATATTTTCGGCACAACACTCTCTTGCAAAGAACAAGAATTTATCTGGAAAACTTTTTAAACCAAATCTCTTGCCTTCCATTATATTTTAATATATTTTACCGAATTTATCAATAAAAAACACATTGTAAATAAAATATTTTATTAATTAGATAAAGAAATAATTTTAATCTAAGGGTTTAAAAATTAGGCAAAAATTGATTTTGGAAAAGATGAAATGCATGAATTATTCAGTCTCTCCTCAAGGAAGGTCTGATTAACTGCTATTTTTATGATCTTTCTCAAACTTTTAGCAGAAATTTTTTTTGGAGACCCACCTAAACCTTTGACGGTTAGGAAGGGTCGAAAAAATGATTTATGCAGAAGTTTAGCAAGAGATTTAAAATATGAGTTGATCAGACCTTCCTCAAGGAATCTCTAGAAAAGAAAAGATTAGTTTTGATAAGATTACTACTTGGATCATCACTTACAAGGAAAACTTCTATGTTACGTTCTGTAATCATTCTATCTTGCCTTTTTCTCTTCACTTCCTGCAGAAATAATTCTCCCGAAGAGTTCACTCATTACTATGAGGACGGTAGAGCAAAGCCGGTAGTTGCAATTGCACCCATCATCGATTCAACAATGAATAACTTTTCCTGGAGCCTCTCAGATGAGTTTAAATCGCTCATCTTAAACAGAGCCTCTAAGAAAGGTTCTCTCTTTATCAAAGATGATCATGAAAATTTCATACCTTCCTCTGAAAACCCTTTTTCTGAAGATATTTCATGGGTAAAAAAGGAATATGCTCCCTTTGAGTTTGTCGTCTTCCTTGAACTAATGGAACATGACAAAGTACCTATAAAGAAAACTAATTATCACGCCAATACTTCTTCCAATCTCAATATCTCATTCCGTATTCGTGTCATTGATATTAGATCTAATGAACCTAAGATCGTCTTACAAGAAGTTGTGAATGACTCATTTTTTGAAGCAAGAAATATCATTCAACCAGATTACGATCTAAATTCATGGGGAACAGATGCATACCATGCAACTCCGATGTCTACGGCCCATACAAAAATTACTCGTGAAGTTGTAGAGCGTATTAATGACTACATCCTTCTAGCAAAGAGCAGGTGGAATGGTTGATTTGGTTCTGGGATGGCAGT
>JAJFML010000215.1 GCA_021772195.1 Chlamydiota bacterium
TCTGCTCTTAAAGCGCTTGAAGGTGACGCTAAATACGTTGAATCAATTCAGCAACTGATGGCTGCAGTAGACGAAAAGATCCCAACGCCAACTCGTGAAGTTGATAAGCCTTTTCTTATGCCGATTGAGGATGTCTTTTCTATCTCAGGTCGTGGTACTGTTGTAACTGGCCGTGTAGAAAGTGGTGTTATCAAAATCAACGATAAGATTCAAATTGTTGGAATTAGAGAAACAAGAGATACAGTTGCTACTGGTCTTGAAATGTTCAATAAACTTCTTGATGAAGCGCAAGCAGGTGAAAATGTTGGTGTGCTTCTTAGAGGTATCGACAAGAATGATGTTGAGCGCGGAATGGTTTTAGCTGCTCCAGGTTCTTGTAAACCACATAAGAAATTTCAAGGTGCAGTTTACGTTCTTACTAAAGATGAAGGTGGAAGACATAAGCCATTCTTTACTGGGTACCGTCCGCAGTTCTTCTTTAGAACAACTGATGTGACTGGATCAGTAACCCTTCCTGAAGGAACTGAGATGGTTATGCCTGGTGATAATGTAGAGATCATAGGTGAACTACTATCTCCTGTAGCTATGGAAGAAGGTATGCGTTTTGCTATCCGTGAAGGTGGTAGAACAATTGGTGCGGGAACCGTTTCAAAAATTATTGAGTAATTTTTGAAAGGTTGATTCTAGTGAAAGTCCTGGAGTGAAGACTCCAGGCTTTCCTTGAAGTGAATCAGGGTGTGTAGCTCAGTCCGGTAGAGCAGCGATCTCCAAAGTCGCCGGTCGGGGGTTCGAGTCCCTCCGCACTCGTTTTTTGGAGAATAACTTAAACAAAATAGAAGATATGACAGTTTTGACTGGATCCGTGAAAGAGAAAAAAAAGAAAAATTTCTTTAGAGAAGTTCAAAGCGAACTAAAGAAAGTAACGTGGACATCGAAAGATGAGCTAAAGACGTGTACCAAGATTGTAATTGGCTCGACTTTTGTATTTGGTCTAGGAATTTATTTAGTGGACCTTCTCATTCGAGGTTCATTGAGTACAGTCTCCTATTTGACAATGCTAATTACAGGATAGATAAATGCATAAATGGTATGTCGTTCAAGTTATCTCGGGACAAGAAAAAAAGGCCCAGAAATCAATCGAAGACTACATTGATTCTAAAGGAATGTTGGATCTTGTTGAAAAGGTCCTAGTTCCAACAGAGAAGGTATCAGAGGTTAAACGAGGTGAACAGAAAATTTCTGAAAAGAAACTGTGGCCTGGTTATATCCTTGTTAAAATGACTCTTACTGATGAGTCATGGACCTATATCAAAAATGCACTTTGTGTTTTGGATTTTCTCGGTGGTGAAAAACCAACTGCTCTCTCTGACCAAGAGGTAGATGAGATCCTGCGTGATCTCGAATCGAAGAAAGAAGGTGTTGTCCATAAACACAAGTTTGAGGTCGGAGATAAAGTTAAGATCACGGATGGCGTATTTATCAACTTTGTGGGAACTGTTACTGAAGTATTCCGCGATAAGGGTAGACTAAGCGTTCTCGTCTCAATTTTTGGACGCGATACACGTGTGGATGATCTAGAGTTCTGGCAAGTGGAACAGAGCTCTAATGAAGAATAAAACTTAGGGAATACTAATGGCTAAAAAAGTTATTAAAATAATTAAACTGCAAATTCCTGCAGGAAAAGCTAATCCAGCGCCTCCAATTGGACCTGCTCTAGGTGCAGCTGGCGTAAATATAATGGCTTTTTGTAAGGAATTTAATGCAAAGACTCAAGATAAAGCGGGTGATACTCTCCCTGTTGTTATCTCTGTCTATCAAGATAAAAGTTTTACATTTATCACTAAACAACCTCCTGTTGCAAAAATGATTTTAAAAGAGCTCGGAATTGCAAAAGGATCGGGCGTGCCAAATCGTGATAAGGTTGGAAAGTTAACTGTAGAACAAGCGATGAATATTGCTAAGAATAAAGCTCAGGATTTAAGAGCTGCATCTGATGATGCTGCTTTTCAAATTGTTAAGGGAACAGCTCGTTCCATGGGCGTAGATGTCGAACAAAAAACGGTTGAGGGCTAATCATGACTTGGAAATCTAAAAGATCTAAAGAGACTGACAAACTCGTAAATGTTGATCAGGTCTACTCTTTAGCAGATGCAATTGAGACCCTAAAAAAATGTCCTAAACCTAAGTTTGATGAGTCAGTTGACCTATCTATTGTTCTAGGTGTTGACCCGAAAAAAGCGGATCAACAGGTAAGAGGAACTGTTTCTCTACCTAATGGAACGGGTAAAACAATTAGACTTCTTGTATTTGCAAAAGGCGAGAAGGCAAAAGATGCTCTAGATGCAGGTGCAGATTATGCAGGTGCAGATGAGTTGATCGAAAAAGTAAAAGGGGGATGGACTGACTTTGATGCTGTTGTCACCACTCCTGATATGATGAGAGAAGTAGGAAAACTTGGTAAGATATTAGGTCCAAGAGGTCTAATGCCAACTCCTAAAGCTGGAACTGTTACACAAGATGTTTCAAAAGCCGTTAAAGAAGTTAAAGCTGGTAAAATCGAATTTAAAGTCGATAAAAACAGCTCAGTCAATAGCGCGCTTGGAAAAATTTCTTTTGAAAGTTCAAAGCTTTTGGAAAATATCAACGTATTTTTGTCAGCAATAATGCGCGCAAAACCTGCAACCTCAAAAGGTGCGTACCTTAAGTCTCTAGTGCTTTCCACTACAATGGGACCGGGCCTTAAAATTGATGCTAACTCAATTAGTTAATGGGAAAAAGATGAGACCTGAAAAAAATCTATTATTAAATGAGATCAAAGAAAAGATCGAAGGTTCAACAGCAATGATCGTTGCTAAGTATGACAAAGTTGAACCAAACCTTTCTTGGGACTTTCGAAGTTCACTTTCTAAAGTGGGATCAGACTTTGAAGTTGTTAAGAAAAGAATCTTTATTAAAGCGGCCGCAGAGTGCGGTCTTGAACTCCAAGTTTCTGAATTACAAGGGAATATTGGTGTTGTTTTTATGGGTGAAAATACCATTGATTCAACAAAAGAGTTTTATAAATTTAATAAAGGAAATAACGATCTTTTTGAAGTCCTACTTGGAAGGTTTGAAGATAAAATCTATACTCCTTCCGACGTAAAAGAGCTATCTAAACTGCCAAGCAGAGATGAGATGAGAGCTCAGTTCATTGGATTATTAGAAGCTCCAATGAGTCAAACTGTATCGGTTATGGAGAATCTATTAACCTCTCCGATACATTGCTTGGAACAGAAAAGTAAAGAATCAAAATAATTTAAGTTTGTGAGGTAAAAACCGTGAGTGCAGAAGCAAAAATTGAAGAACTAGTCGAAACTTTAAGCAGCCTAACTGTTCTAGATATGTCGAAATTAAAGTCAGCTTTAGAAGATAAATGGGGTGTTACAGCAGCGGCTCCTGTTGCTGTTGCAGCAGCACCTGCAGCTGCAGAAGCAGCTGCAGTTGAAGAATCTACTGACTTTTTAGTAACACTTGAATCAGCTCCTGCTGACAAGAAAATTGGCGCTATTAAAATGGTAAGAGAGATAACAGGTCTTGGACTAAAAGAAGCTAAGGAACTTGTTGAAGGTGCTCCAAAAGTACTAAAAGAAAGTGCTCCAAAAGCTGAAGCAGAAGAAATTAAGAAGAAAGCTGAAGCAGCAGGTGCTAAAGTTTCTCTTAAAGGACTTTAATCTGTCCTCTTTTATATTAGAAGGGGATTAACCATTTCTCCTTATGAGCAGAAAGCCATTTTTGGCTTCTGCTCTTCTGTTATGTGTAGATATGAGAGCTGACAAATTCCCATATGTTGAGCAATTTTATTTGCCACAAGAGCTCACAGAGCCATTTGAATTTGAAAATAGCCTCTAGTAAATAATCGATCCAGATGAATGGATCAAAATATGTGTTACAGGAGCAAAGATGCAGAACAAGCCCCCAGAACGCTTGAGTTATAAAGTTAAGGAAGAAATTATTGATCTTCCAAACCTGATCGAAATTCAGGTTAAATCTTACGATCAATTTCTTCAAGCTCATCTACTTCCCCATGAGCGTGAAAATGTGGGTATTCAAGAAGTATTTAACGAAATTTTTCCAATTAAATCCTACGATGAAAAAACTTGCTTAGAGTTTCTTTCCTATCATTTAGGTGTTCCTAAATATAATCCCGAAGAATGCATTCGAAGAGGAATCACTTATAACGTGACTCTCAAGGTGAAATTCCGATTAACTGATGAGACAGGGATCAAGGAAGAAGAGGTCTACATGGGAACTGTCCCTGTTATGACTGAAAATGGTACATTTATCATTAATG
>JAJFML010000216.1 GCA_021772195.1 Chlamydiota bacterium
AGCTCAGATCGATCAAATAGGAAAAGAACATGAAGCTGAGATTGAAAGACTCAGAAATGATTTATTTGCATCAGAAAATAGTGCACAAGTTCAGGAAGAACAGTTCCGAGCGACGCTCGAAAGGTCTCAACAACAGTCTGAACATGCACTTGCAGAAGTGCATCTAGAGATGCAAGAAGTACACGCAGCAATGGATGAGACAAAAGTAGAAAATGAAGCTCTACGCAGTAGAGTTCGTGACCTGGAAGTATTGACTCAAAGACAAGAAGAGACCATTGAAATGCAAGCTCAAACAATCAGAAATCTTTTTCAGCTTATAGGAGAAGTAGAAGCAAATAGACTTTCACGGAGCCCTCAAGACGCGCTAGATAGATCAAGAGTGCGTTTAATTCAAAAGCAAGAAAATGAAATGGAAAGACGCCGGGCTTCAGATGAAATAAAAGCGCAAGAAGCAGCAGCAGCAGTGGCTGGAGATGATGAAGATGTAGAGCAAGCAAATATAGTTCTTGAAAGAGAAGTTAGTGCTCTACAAGAGCTAGCTGTAGAGCTTCAAAAGGACAATGCCTTTCAGATCAGAGATGATGAGAGAGAAGCTTTTAAAGTAAATAGGGGCATATGGAATCTGAATCCAGACAGTCTTGATGATAGAGGCTTAACCGTTTACTTTGAAGAGGGAAAAACCTTTAAACCTTATCCTCGTGAATTTTTAATCTCTCGAGAAGTTACTCCTCACCAAGACATCCTATCCGCACACAAGAAAAAAGGGTTTGAGTTACCAAAAACTCTTGAACAAAGAGTAAGACTCTCTCTATTTTACAAGCAATTAGTAAGAATCAAAGAATTGACCAGAAAAAGTGGCTGTGGAACCTCTTTCAAAGCAAGAGATAACACAATGTATAAGAAATGGTTAAAGGACTTAAATAAAGAGCTTCTTGGATTTAGAGCGAACTTCGATGCGGCTGTAAAAGAAAAAGCTGCTAGACTCTTAAGATCCCAAGAAGACACAAAGACACTTTCTCCTGAGAACAGGATCCGGCTTCAAAAATTTAAAGTAAAACAGTTCTTTGACGCTCACTCAAGAAACATAGGAGCAATCTGTATAGCACTAAGATATATGTTAAAAGACTTAAGAAAATTCGACAGATTCAAGAGGGGCGAATCAGGAATAATTACCCCTGGATTTGAACGACTAGAACAAAGAGTATTCGCAATGATCAGTGGATACCGTCAAATCTTCAACGGCATCCAACTTAAAAAGAAGGGAAAGAACAAAGCTGCTGCTGCTGCTGCTAGCAGTTAATCTTTTTTAGCTTCATCAACTTCAGGAGCAGGCTCGCCTTCTGGCGGCTTCACTTCCGTGATCGCTGCTTTTAAAAACTCAACTTTTGCGCCGTCTACCATTTTCACGATGACGCTTTGTTCTTTAACTGCATCAATCGTACCAATAATGCCCATTGCAGTCACATGATCGCCTTTTTTCATGGCAGCTCTTTGCGCCTCTGTACGCTTTCTTCTCTTTTTCTCTGGACGGTAGAGAATAAAGTAGAAGAAGACAAACATAAGGCCCATAACGATTACGAGCTGAGAAAGTCCTCCGCCTGCATCCGGTGAAGCATCGGCTAGAATAGATGTAAATATGTTCATTTAAAATCCCTATATGGTTTTTAGGTACCAGAATGCCCTAAAAGAGCTCTAAAATCAAGAGTTAAAGAGTTAATAAAGCAATATTTTCAATGTGGTGTGTGTGAGGAATCTGATCGATAGGCTGGATTAGTTTAAGCTGATACCCTGCATTTTTTAGCTCAGTTATGTTTTCCGCTTGAGTGTAGGGGTTGCAGGAGATGTAATTGATTTTTTTAGGACGAAGGGTTTTTAGGTGATGAAGGGCAAGAGCGTCAAGGCCAGCTCTTGGAGGATCTATGATGATAGCATCTGGTCTTACGAAGTCTTTTTGACTGAGCAGACGGGTAATGACCACTCCAACGTCACCTTCAATAATTTCAAAGTTTGTGATTTTGTTGAGTGCCGTGTTTTCAAGAGCGTCTTTCACTGCATCTCTGTTTTGCTCAATGCCGATCACTTTTTTCGCTTTTTTCGAGGCAAGCATACCGAGCGTTCCCGTTCCTGAATAGAGGTCAAAGATGAGGTTTGCAGGCTCATCTATTAGTGAAAGAGCTTTGCTGTAAATGATTTCTGCTTGGTTCGTATTGGGCTGAAAAAAAGAGGTCGGACTCACTTTAAAATAGAGCTCATCACCTAGTACGTTTAGCTTTTCTAAGATATATTCGCGCTCTGTTAGACAAGTTGTAGTAAAAGTTGTGGGAATGCCTTTTTGCGCATTTTGAGTGCGAATAAAAATTTGAATGTTAGGACCAATCGCCTCTTTAAAGGAGTTAATAGCTGCGTCATCTAAGAAAGTATCTCCTGAGATAGTAAGCATGGCGAGTTTTTCGCCTGTATTCGTCCCTTCGCGAAGAATAAGAGTGCGAAGATGCCCCACATTTTTGTGCATGTGATAGGCTTTTAATTCAGAATTTTCCCACCAAGTGCGCACTCTTGAGAGAGTCTCAGAAAACCATGGCTTTGCAAGGTGGCAGAGCTCCACATTAAAGACATAAGGAGCAGCTCCCGCGATCATAAGACCTAGGTATTTGGCGCCTGCTGCATTTTCAGAGAAGGAAAACTCCATCTTGTTACGATATTGCCAAGGAAATTCACAAGGGATAATAGGATAGAAATCGGTAGGAAGATCGGAGAAGGAGCGCTGGATGACTGCCTCTTTTTGCTCTAGCTGCGATTTATAGTCCATCACTTGCCAAGTGCAGCCACCGCACATCGTTGCATGCTGGCATTTAGGTGTGCAACGATCTTTTGAGGGAGTGATAACAGAGAGAACTCTCCCCCTTTTATTTCTCGACTTTAGCTCGACTAAAACCTCATCCCCAATGATGGCATCGGACACCTCGATTCGCTTGCCAGTCGGCGTAAAACTTATGCCAAATCCTTTTTTGGAAAAGCTTTCAATAGTTAGTTGTATTTCTTTCATAACGGGATATAGGATACGTACTTGGGG
>JAJFML010000217.1 GCA_021772195.1 Chlamydiota bacterium
TTTTTTCAAAAAGTCCGTGAACAGTATCATATTTTAACAAATAAGCTAAGTTATCAGGTGGCACAAGATCGTTTATCGCAACGATTTCAATATTTTTATTTAAGGCAGCTATTCTAAAAACTAACCTTCCAATTCTTCCAAAACCGTTGATAGCGATGCGTAATGCCATAATGGCTCCTGTTGTTGTTCTTCTAAAATCATATCGAAGAGTACGCAGATTGTAAAGGTGGAAATTGGAAATAATCAGAAAGATTTAGATGAAAAATAAGAGACCTCATATAACTAAATATGAGGTCTTTATAAAAATTACAAAAACAGTCTTTTTAGATGTACTCGATGAAACACATATCTGCGTTATCACCGATTCTTTTACCTAAATGGATAATTCGAGTATATCCACCAGCTCTATCTTCATACTTGCTTTTGAGATCTCCAAAAAGCTTTCCAATCACTTTACGATCTTCATTATAAGCTGCTGTGTTTCCCTCTTTGGCAAGCCTTCTCTCTTTAGGAGTAAGCTCGTTGTAGCGGATCATTAATTTGCCAATTACTCTTCTTTTAGCAGCTAAGTTGTCTTTTTTTGCGAGAGTAATTAACTTATCAGCATGTCTTTTTAGCTCTTTTGCTTTAGCAGGTGTTGTTTCAATACGATCCTTCATAACGAGGTTTTTTAGCATGTTAGCTAACATCGCTCTTCTATGAGAACCATTTCTTCCTACTTTAAATGTATGTTTGCCGTGTCTCATGACTGTGCTTCCATTTTTTCTTCTAAATAGTTATCGATCATCGTCTTGATGTTATCTCTAGTGATTCCATATTTACTTAAATCCATTCCTAGAGAAAGTCCCATCTCTTCTAACTTCTGTTTAATTTCTGTAAGGGATTTCTTGCCAAAATTGCGGAATCTTAACATATCAGATTCTGGCATAATTACAAGTTCACCAATGGTATCAATATCTGCACCTTGTAAGCAATTGGTAGATCTTACGGAGAGCTCAATCTCATTAATTTTGAGAGCGAGTTTACCCATAATTTCATCACGATCTTTATTTGATTCAACTTCACCTTGATCAAAGGAGATCGAATGAGTCTTTAGCTGATCAAAAACAGATAAATGTTGAATTCCAATTTGAGAGGCATATGTTAGAGCCTCTTGGGGTGAAATTCTACCATCTGTGGTAATTTCTAAAATTAATTTATCAAAATCTGTGTCTTGACCAACACGAGTATTCTCAACATAATAGTTGACTAGAGACACAGGAGAAAATGCTGAATCAATGACAATCTCATCTACAACAGGTTCTACTTGATGTCGATCAAAAGTGACATAGCCTCTGCCAAAGCCGACTTTGAAAGTAACTCGTCTAATAAACGGCTGAGAAATAGTGAAAAGATGATGCTTTGGATTTACAACATCAAGATCAGAGGCGCCCATTAGGTCTCCAAGAGTCACTTTGTACTCTCCGCCATTTTCATTAATTTGTTCTTGAGTAATCTCTACATCTTTTGTAACAGTTCTAGTTAACCTAGAAGCTTTTTCAGCATCCTTAGGAACATACCTAAGAAGTGATCCTTTAATATTTAAGATGATGTGAGTCATGTCTTCAACTACACCTTCTACTGCCATATACTCATGAGGCACGCCTTCAATATGAACTGAAACGATCGCGGGAGCTTCAAGTGAAGTGAGCATGACTCTTCTTAGCGCGTTTCCAATTGTATGTCCAAAACCTCTTTCAAAGGGCTCAACGATAAAACGCGAGTAGGTATCCGATTGCGTTGACTCTTCTACTTTAATCGTTTCCGGCATTTCAAACTTGCCATACTTTACTGCCATGTTCTCCTCAATAGTTGAATGTTATTATACGCGACGTCTTTTTCTTGGTCTGCATCCGTTGTGTGGAACTGGAGTTTTATCGCGAACGATTGTAACTCCAAGACCTGCACTTATAATGCCGCGCACTGCAGATTCACGACCAGCACCTGGACCGTTAAGATTGATTTCGCATTCTTTCATGCCAGACGCCATCGCTTTTTTAGCTGCGTCAGCAGCTGTAACTGTTGCTGCAAAAGCAGAAGACTTTCTAGATCCTGAAAAGTTCATCTTACCAGCAGAAGACCAAGATACGACATTTCCTGATGGATCGGTAATCGATACAATAGTGTTATTGAATGTCGCTTTAACGTGTACAGTGCCTGATGGAACTGTGCGAGTTATTCTTTTTTTGCTCTTGACCATTTGTTTTTTAACAACGGGAGCTTTTTTAGCTTTCGCTTTATCTTTAGCCAACTTGTATTACTCCTTAACTTTTCTTATTAGCGACAGTTTTTTTCTTACCTTTGCGCGTACGAGCATTTTTTTGAGTTCCTTGTCCTCTGACAGGAAGCCCCATTCTATGCCTCATACCTCTGTAGCAGTTAATGCTAATGAGGCGCTTAATATTTCCTTGAACATGACGCCTTAAATCACCTTCAACAACGTACTGTGATTGCAGCATCGAGTTAATTTTGGCGATGTCCTCAGGAGTAAGCTCCTTAGCGCGCATGTTTCTATTTAAGCCAAGCTTGCTGATAAGGTCTTCAGCTAGTTTGCTTCCGATTCCGTAGATATAGGTTAAACTGATAACTAATCTTTTATTATCCGGTATATCAATTCCGATTACCCTGGGCATGAATTTATCCTTTTTTTGCGTAGTAAAATAGCAAATTTCTTAAATAAAAACCATTGTAAAATGATTTTTTACCTTCCTCTCACTCTACCTTTCTTCATGAAGCCGTCATAACGTTTCATAAGCAGGTGAGATTCAATCTGTTTAGTCGTATCTAAAATAACTCCCACTAGGATTAAAAGCGATGTTCCACCAAAAAAGTGACTAATGGAGGCATCAACGCCTAAAAACCGTCCTACAAGTGTAGG
>JAJFML010000218.1 GCA_021772195.1 Chlamydiota bacterium
TAGATAAATGCAATCGCCTAGAGGCGGATAATCAGCTGTGAGGGTGAAAAACTAAGGAATAATTGCTTTTTCATGGACTGGATCTTAACAGAGAGTTAATAAACAATCCAACAAAAAAAGCCCCTATTTCTAGGGGCCATTTAGCTTACATGAGCTCGGCTGCGATTTTAGCAAGCTCAGATCTTTCTGTCTTCTCTAGAACGATATGACCAAATAGCTTTTGATTACGGAATCTAGAGACCGTATATGTTAGGCCATTGGAGTCTTTGTCTAGGTAAGGGTTATCGATCTGTGTTGGATCCCCCGTTAGAATCACCTTGGTTCCGTGACCAGCTCGTGAAATTACTGTTTTCACTTCGTGAGGAGTGAGGTTTTGTGCTTCATCGATAATCATGTAGATCTTAGGAAGAGTACGACCACGGATGTAGGTAACCGCTTCCATCTCAATTTTCTTACTCTCCATGATAAATTCCATCGAAGCCTGCTTGTTGTCCGCACCATTAGTGAGTTCACAGAGATATTCGAGGTTATCGTAGATCGGCTGCATCCAGTTAAAGAGCTTTTCTTCTTTTGTGCCTGGCAGATAACCGATATCTTTACCCAAAGGCACAATCGGGCGCGAGACGAGTATTCTGCTATAGACGTTCTCATCGAGCACTTTATGCATACCGCAAGCAAGCGCAAGGAGCGTTTTACCAGTTCCTGCCTGGCCAATCATGGTTACAAGAGGCACATCATCTCTTAGGAGAAGGTCGATTGCGCATCTTTGTTCCATATTAAGAGGTGAAATCCCCCAAATGCTCTTATTAATCGAGATTAAAGGCTCTAGCTTCTTACCTTTGTACTTACAAACTGCAGACGACCTTTCTGGAGATGTCATTAAGCAATATTCGTTTTGATGAAAATCCTCTTTTATGAAAGGGACTGATCCATCTTTATAAAAAGCATCAATATCTTTTTTTGTAACATCAATTTGCTTAAAGCCCTTGTACATTTTGTCATAGGAGACTTTAAGGTTTTCGTAATCCTCTGTTTGGATATTCATTGCCTCTGCTTTAACTCTAGAGACAAAATCCTTCGAGACAAAAACAACGCCCTCTCCTTTTTCTTTAAGCTGATGCGCTAAAAAGAGAATTTTGTTGCTATTTCGATCAAGTGGGAGTGGGAAGCCTTTGTTTTTTTCTATTTTTGTCTCTAGGTGAATTCTTAAGTTTGGACCCTCTGGAAGTTTAATTCCCGTGTTAAAGTCTCCATTTTCACCTGTTGTAAGCCCATCAATATAACGGATAACAGATCTAGCATTGTTGCCGAGTTCATTTGAGTTTTTCTTTAGACCATCGAGCTCCTCTAAAACAACGAGAGGAAGAATCACATCATGCTCTTCGAAGTTTTTTAGTGCGTGAGGGTCGTGTAGTAGGACATTGGTATCGATCACAAACGTTTTTTTAGCCACTGGCATCCACCTTTGTATTAGTTAGAACTGTGTAGATATCGACAGCTTTTGATAAAAAAGGTTCCCGATAAAGCTCTAGTTTCATAAATTAATTCTCTATCTTTTGGAAGCATGCCCTCTTAGCTTGTACTAGCAGAGCTAAGGTAGGGCATTGAACAGGCTCCAAAACCCATCTATGCCAAAATGGTTTTTTTGGGGATAGAAATACTTTTAAAAGTAGTAAAATTAGTTTTTTCATGCACTAAAAACCAACGACTTACAAAATTACTCAGCAGATCGGTTTTTAAAGTGCTAAAAAAGTTGACACCGGACTTTCAATATTTTATAATAGTAAGATAGACAAGAGAGGTAAATACATGAAAATCAACACGAAAATACTCAACATCCCTCCCCATATTTCAACTAGTTGGGAGAATATCTCATCTCTTTCCCTCAAGGACAACCAAATTTTAGTCATTGAGCTAAGAAGTGGATCGAGAGTAGAAATTCCTGACCTCCCAAAATCTATCGTAGATGCTATCTTCGATATGCATGCAAAGTATTTAGACGAGGACACAGAAAGCGCTGCGCCCGCTCCTAAACAAGAGGACTTCCTCTCTCCCTTCACAAACGCATCATTTAAAATTGGAGGCATGGGCATTGGCGGCCTAGAATCAATGAGCTCTGCCATGCAGCATAATTCTGACCAAAGAGATGCACCTGATCTGCCACCAGAAATTCTCGGCAAGATCGCCTCAATTTCAAAAGTTTTAGGAATGGATGACCCAAACAATCTTCCTAAACCTGAACCTCATTGCAATTGCGTCCACTGTCAAATTGCAAAAACTCTTCAAAAAGGCTTAGGCGTGCACGCTGAAAATCTAGATGAAGATGTCTCTGACGAGGATTTGAAATTTCGCACGTGGGATATTGAAGAGATCTCTAGCAACCTCTACACGGTGACTAACCCACTCGATGTAAAAGAGCAGTACAATGTCTATTTAGGCGAGCCGATTGGCTGTACGTGCGGCGAGAACGATTGCGAGCACATCAGATCTGTTCTAAACAGCTAGAAAACAAACAGTTAATCCTGCTATACTCATGCTAAAAAGGTATAGTATGGATTGCTTTGTAAAAAAAAATTGGCTCTATAGCTTTTTCTCTCTTCTATTAATGCTTTGTCTATTATCTGCTATCTCAACTAGCATTACCGCCAAGGCAATTATTTTTGCAGCTTCTCTTTTGGGCTGCGCAACCTATTATCTAGGATACAAAAAACCAGGAACAAAATGGCTTTTTCTCGTAATTTCCGTGCGGATTTTCGGATTCACCGTTTTTATCACCCAAATGCTTTACCTCTGGTATACAGATCAATTTTTCCTCACTTTAGAAACAGCCTCTACAACAACAAGTGTTTCTGTTAATACATATGGTACTATTGCTCTATCTGGCACTTTAATTAGCCTATACTATACGTATTGGTGTTACCGATTAAGAAAATCAAACATAAAACTTCCTGATAAAATATTGTAATTAATGAGCTCTATCTCTACCATTTGAAAGGTAGATTTCTAGGAGTAAAGATCATGAGAATATTATTGTGCGTTTTTCTAACATGTTTCACTTTCAGTGTGAATGCAAAAGAGGTGAAAAAACCCTTTAAAACATTTACAGGAAAAATTTTAGGAAATAAAGTTCGCGTCCGAACTTCGCCTGATTTAGAGGGGCACATTGTAAAACTTATGGATAAGTCTGATCTCTTACTCGTTGTAGGTGAAGAGAACGGCTTTTGGGCTGTTCAGCCTACGTATGGCACAAAGGCCTACGTCTTTCGCACATACATCCTAGACAATACCGTAGAGGCGAACAGGGTAAATGTCAGACTACAACCAAATACAGAAGCACCTATTGTAGCACAACTTGCTATGGGAGAAAAAATTGACGGAAAAATTTCCCCAAAACACTCCAAGTGGTATGAAATCGATCCTCCAAGCAATATGCGCTTTTACATTAGCAAAGAGTATATCGGTTTTGCTGGCGGACCTGACTTTTTAGCTGTTCAAGAAAAGAAAAGAGTCGATGCTGA
>JAJFML010000219.1 GCA_021772195.1 Chlamydiota bacterium
ACCAACAACAGCAAACAACTTCATTGTATTTCTTTTTATCCTTTCAATGACAATTTCAGCGCTCACTTTTTTCCTGACTAGAAAAAGACTCCTTTTAAACCTGGATGATGAACCTTCTCTGCCCTCTTCAAAAGACTACCAAGGAATCGTCGACTATGTCAAAAAGCTCTCTTTCCTACTTCGAAGAAATAACCAGCTTTATCTTGGTGCCTTAATTCTTAGCTGGGGATTTTCAAATTTAGAAAAGATTACCAACAATTCCATTTTAGTTGATAACCGTGTGATATCTTTTGTGTATCTCTTTGTATTTTTGCTCTGTGTTTTACAAATGATCAAAGGCCAAGACCTTGAAATCAAAGCTGCAACATGCACTTTCCATGGGATAAACATGGAAAAAAGAAAGGGAGCACAAGGCTATTTTCATCAGACCTTAAATGAACCTCAAGGTTTTGAAATATTCATGCTCATTTTCTTTCGCATCATTGTTCCAGCCTGGATGTTCTATTGTGCCTTAGACTTCGGCTTTCTAAATTCTGCCTTCAACCCAACCCAATCTATATCCATATTCAGCTTTGCAATAGGAAGCACCATTCTTTTCCTTTGGACAATTGGCTATCATCATGCAACCCAATTACACAAAGAAATGAAGGATGCGATATTATTAACAGGAATTTGAATTTCGGATTTCTAAGTGGACTTGCAACTTCAATGTTCCTTCTCCCTCATACCCTTTTTCTTCTTCTTTTGTTTCTAATCGATGGGAAAGAAGTAACGCCTGTATTTCTTTTCTTCACAGTGATTGCTTGGAACACCTTTCCAAGGAGCTCTTCTATATGCTTTTAACATTAAAAACCTCCGATTTTTTTCTCTACTAGTAACAACGTTAGTGCTTATCGCTGCTTGGGAAGTAACTGGAAAAAATACCAACAATGCATACCTTCAATATCTTGGACTAACCGACTTCTCTCCTAAATCATTATTTCTTATGCTGATAGGTGTGAAATGTTTGTTTTTAGGAACTTCCGTCTTTGCAAAAGCTACCATAGCAAAAAACCCCGATCAGCATCAATGAATGAAATTAGTAAGGCGTGAGAACTCCCATGTTCTCTTGAGCAAAAAAGAGTTGTTAAATGCTAAAAAAAAATTAATAAATAAACTTTTGTTATGTTAGGCTCAGACTCTTATTCACGTCAGCCATTTGGAAGACAAATCATTTTTAACCTTTTAACTATTTGTGACTCGTTGTGAGACAGACACTCAAACGATCTGTTATGCTGATTGTATATTCTATATTTCTGCTATCTCCCATACTCTTGTTGGGGCGCGTGAGATCGAACGCAATGCTAAATGTTCCAGCTAACTCATATTCTCCGTGGTTTACAGGTCCTCTGCTTGCTCCCTCAGCAGTCAATGCAAAGCCCCAAAATCCTGTTCTGGCTGCTTATGGAGCACTGACTTTTACATATGGTCAATATGATGATAATTGGAGTTTGGAGAGTACAAGCAATATGTGGTCTATTAATCCATTCCTAGAAGGATTGATCGGGTTAAATGAGTTCATAGGAATTGATGTATATACATCTTCTATTTCCAATTTTAAAAAGAAGGAGAATGCAACTTATTTTCAAGATACTATTGTTCGGGTTGGTTTCCAACTTGCAACTGATTCCTCTGCTAACTGGACCCCGGATGTTCGAGTAGCCTTTCAGGAGGTTTTCCCAACAGGGAATTACCAAAAATTAGACCCAAAAAAACTAGGAATTGACGCAACAGGTCACGGATCGTTTCAATCTGGACTATATTTAATTTCACAAAAACTCATCCCTATAAAAAAACACTTCCTCCTTATTAAAGGGGCGGTAGGAACCTTTTTCCTCTCTCCAGTCAAAGTTGAGGGAATTAATTATTATGGTGGAAATGAAAGGAGTAAGGGGAGAGTTTTTCCTGGGAATAGATTAGTGGTATTCTTATCAAGCGAATACTCAATAACTCAGAAATGGGTGCTAACTATCGACTCTTTTTTTGAGTATCAGTACGCTTCTAAGTTTAAAGGGAATTTAAATGGCCCTAAACCTATTGAGAAAGGGGCTGCTGTGGAGTTTTCCGTTGCGCCTGAAGTTGAATACAATTTCTCTGACAGAAGTGGCATTCTGTTTGGCGTGTGGTCCTCGGTATTCGGTAAAAATACATCGGCTTTTGTTTCTGGTCTCTTGGCTTATTATTATCGCTTTTGATAAAACAAAGACTTTTATTCCTTATGGCCAATTACTATAGACCAATTTCCAATTGATTGTTTGAATTCTATTTTTTTGAAGCCTGCTTTTTGCAGAATTTCTTGAATTTCTGAATTTGTAAATTGTTGACCTTCAGTCCACAGCATCATTTTTAAATTATAAGCTGAAGTGAGAAACGGTCCTGTTTTTTCTTTATTGAACAACATCTCGTGAAGGATGATTAAACCATCCTTTGATAAAGACTTATAGCACTTTTTTGCTATTTCAATGCAGGTATCTTTTCTCCAATCATGAAAGATATCCCCAAGAAATATAATATCAGCGGAGGGGAAGTTATCTTTCCATATATTTAT
>JAJFML010000220.1 GCA_021772195.1 Chlamydiota bacterium
AACTACTTTTTCTCTCTTTTCTATAGTAAATCGTTTATTTACTTCATCATAGTAGATCCCCTCAACGGAGCTAACATCGCGAATATGAAGTTTTAAATTAGATTCCACCGTGTCCAGTGTTTCCAAGAAAAGCGGCCAAGAGGCTTTCGAAATATAAAAAGAGCACTCAACATCTAAAAATTTGATATGGCAGTAAGTAGGTAAAGAGTCACTCTCCTCAAATCGCACGGAGCCCTTCTCTTTTTCTTTTAGACAAAAAAGCCACTTTGCAACATCTGACCAAAAAGAGAGCTCATACCGAAGATGCCTAGGCGCTCTGCCCTCTCGATACTCTTGCATCTCCTCCATAGAAAGATTAGAAAATTTCAGCGATGTCTCTTCCGTCTCTTTCACACGTTTATCGATATACTCTTTCAGGCGCTTTTTACCCTTGGGTGTGAGCCCTTTTAGCTCAAAGAGCTTCTTCTTATCTTTAGATTCAGAAAAGTAGACTCCCTCTTTTTTCATAAGGCTATTTGTGTGGTAGCCCAAGCGCCTGCTAATCATTTGAAAGACAGCATTAAAAAAAGAGTGCTTAAAACGAATATGAAGCGGCTCTTTTTGGTAGATAAAATAAAAAGCTGCTGCCAAGTGCGGACACGCTCCATGCTCTTCAGAAAAAGAGCATGAGCAAAAATAGTCGACTAAATGTTTTTGATGATCGAATTGAAGAAAGGGCCAATAGGTACCATTATCATGCACTTCAACTTGATAGGTGCCCTCAGAAAAGACGACTTCATCCACTGAACCGTTCTCGATCAGCCTCAAGCCCTCTTCTGAAAAAGATTCAATAGCCTCTGGCAGATGCATAGTAAAATCAGCGATAGTTCCTCTAGGTGAAGAGTAGCTGATTTTACTTATTATTGCACATAAATCTCTTCATCAGAAAAATCAGCTAGCGCATCTTCCGGTTTGACATACTGATAATCCAGGTCGGTAGCAACTTCCTTGTTTGTCACTTTACCAAGACAAACATTCAGCCCCATTTTTAAATGAGGATCATTCAGAATAGCCTGTTTGATTCCCACATTTGCAACGTGAAGTGCATAAGGCATCGTTGCATTGGTTAGACCTAATGTCGATGTTCTAGCGCAAGCAGCTGGCATATTTGTCACGCAATAGTGCACGACTCCCTCTTCTATAAAAGTGGGCTCTGAGTGAGTTGTAGGCCTCGATGATTCTATACATCCACCTTGATCAATCGCCACATCCACAATCACAGATCCTGGCTGCATAGTTTTGAGCATCTCTCTTGTGACGAGTTTCGGAGCCTTCTTTCCTGGAATAAGAACAGCGCCCACTACTAGATCTGCATCTTCAATCTCTTTTTGAACCACTGTTGGAGTCGAATAGAGCGTCTTAATCTTAGGTGCAAATCTTTGATCAAGCTCGCGAAGACGATTTAAATTGTGATCAAAAATAGTAACATCAGCGCCTAGCCCAATTGCCATACGCATCGCTTCAGTTCCAACGATTCCGCCTCCTAAAACGACGACTTTACCAGGCGCTACCCCTGGAATTCCGCCTAAAAGAGTACCTCTGCCACCATTTGACATGTGAAGCGCATTTGCACCCGCTTGAATCGATACCCTCCCCGCCATTTCACTCATTGGGATTAAAAGAGGAAGCTTTCCTTTATCATCAGTAATTGTCTCATATGCAAGTCCGAGCACCCCTTTTTTCAAAAGTGCTTCTGTCTGCACTGGATCGGGAGCAAGGTGTAAAAAACAAAAGAGCAATTGCCCTTTTTTAAGCAGATCAAATTCGGATTTTTGAGGCTCTTTTACTTTGATCACCATTTCACACTTATATACTTCTTGTGCTGTTGCTACAATTTTAGCACCTGCCTTTTCATATAGTTCATTTGTAAAACCGATCTTTGTACCCGCATCTCTCTCAACAAAAACATTATGTCCCTCACCTACAAAGAGACTAACGGCATCAGGAGTCATTCCGATTCGATATTCGTGATCTTTGACTTCTTTTGGAACTCCAATATTCATAATTACCCTATCTGTGTTCTGTTCATTTTAGTTCTATTATCTCTATTTGAGAATAAAAATCTAGACCTGGATAGATGCTCCCATATGTCCAGAATAGACAAAAGAGGGACTTCCAATAAGCGTTAAATTGCAAATACTGGTACCTTCTTTTTGAAATGAAACAATCAGCTCTCCTCCTGGAAAGTACAATCTCACAGGACTTACCTGGTTCTTAACAAGAGCTAGAATCGATGCCGCAGCTGCAGCTCCCGTCCCGCATCCAAAAGTCTCACCTTCAACTCCCCTCTCAAAAGTGCGTACATATAGCTTTTCGCCTAGCGTCACAAAGTTGACATTCGCATTATACTTTTCGCGGATACGTTTTCCATCACGCATAAAGTCGCAGTCAGAATCGACAAATACAACTGCATGAGGCACGCCTGTATCAATCAAGTAAATCTCTTTTTCCACAGAAAAATGCTGGATTTTTTGAGGATCGTTTAGCTGAATGGAAAAGCCATCGCTCTTACAATCTATACTCACAACTTCCTTCAGAAGTTCAACCGAGTAATTTCTTTCAGGAAAGCCAAGATCTAAGATAAATTTTCCAAAACATAGAAGCCCATTTCCGCACGATTCTGCCTCCGATCCGTCGGAGTTAAAAATCCTCATGGAAAAGTCTGCGTTTTCAGATTTGTCTAGAAAAATAAGACCGTCTGCACCAACACCAAACTTTCGATGACATAGAGATCTTATTTTAGAAACAGAGAGGGGAAATGTTTCTATCCTATTATCGATCAGAATAAAATCGTTTCCCGTCGCTTGATATTTTGAGAAGTGCATTACTTCAGTTCAGCTTCCAGCTCGGCAGCAGAAGAGATAACTTTGTCTAAAAGACCAAATTTAAGCGCTTCATCAGGGCTCATCCAGTTATCGCGATCAATCGCGAGGTCGATCTGCTGTGCTGTCTTTCCAGTTGAGGCTGCATAGATCTGAACAAGTCCTTCACGAGTTTTGAGCATCTCTTTCGCTTGAATCTCAAGATCTGTTGCCTGACCTCTGATAACACCGCCAATAAGCGGTTGGTGCATCATAATGCGAGAGTTTGTTGTCGCAAATCTCTTGCCTTTAGTCGCACACAAGCTCAAAAGCGATCCCATGGAAGCTGCAAGCCCTGTAACCAGTGTTATCACCGGTGAAGATAGCATTTTGACGGTATCCCAAATGGCAAATCCAGAATCTACTGAGCCGCCTGGAGAGTTAATCAAGAAAAGAATCGGTTTCCCTGGCTCTTCCCATTCTAAATACCAAAGTTTTCGAATGATATCTTGTGCAGAATCAGAATTGACATCGGTCGATAGAAAAACTCTTCTCTTTGAAAGAAAAGCAGAATCGATTTTGTCAGATAAATTTTTAAAGTTTTCGCCTGGCATCCCATTACTCCTTTTTTTACACTGTATTACATAGTCTTAAGTTATTCGCAAGTTCAGGATAGAGTGGAAATTCAGAAAGAAGCTTTTTCACCCTCTCCTGCGCCCTTTTGTGAGCAGCATCCTCAATATTTACCTTTGCAAGCGACGGCTTTCCTGTTTTCGGGTTCATCCCCGGTTTTGTATGGTTTAACAGATCAAAGATTATCTCTGCAATCTCCAACATTTCATTTTCTTTCATTCCAAGGGTAGTCAAAGCCGGCGTGCCTACGCGAGTGCCAGATGTATACCAAGGACCGTGAACGTCCCCTGGGACGGTATTTCGATTGACTGTTAAATTAGCAGATCTAAGAGCTAGTTCTGCTTGCCTACCTGTAATGCGAAAACTTTTTTCAACATCGAAAAGAACGATGTGGTTATCGGTCCCGCCAGTTAGCACATGCACGCCTTTTTGCATCAGTCCATCTGCTAGCGCCCTCGAATTCTTCACAATCTGATCTGCATAATTTCTAAAACTCTCTGAGTCTGCTTCCTTGAAAGCGAGCGCTTTTGCAGCCATTACATGGGGCATAGGTCCGCCCAAAACAAGCGGGCAACCTTTATTCACAGCATCCTTAAACTCCTCTTTGCAAAGAATAAGACCTCCTCTCGGTCCGCGCAGTGTCTTGTGAGTGGTCGATGTAACAATGTCCGCAAAAGGAATCGGATTATAATTTCCTTTCATCACCTTTCCTGCAACGAGCCCTGCAAAGTGAGCCATATCTACCATGAGAACAGCGCCCACTGAATCTGCAATCTCGCGCATCTTCGCAAAATCGATCAACCTCGTGTATGCAGAATATCCCGCAATTAAAATAAGCGGTTTTTCAGATCTTACTTGGCAAGAGAGCGCATCATAATCGAGCATGTGAGTTTTGGGATCGACATCATAGCTAACAGCTTGCATCATTTTGGAAGAGATATTGTGTCGATAGCCGTGCGTTAAATGCCCACCCGAATTAAGAGACATCCCCATCACCTTCTGATTCACCATAATCTGCCTAACAGATTCATGCTCCTCAGATGTGAGCTCATCTAAAGTCTTCTTTCCTAGCCTCTCAATCTCTTTGCTTTGAACTCTAGTTGCCAAAATGGCCCAAAAAGCGACCATATTCGCATCAGCACCTGAATGTGGTTGCACATAGGCGTGATCGGCATTAAAGATTTTTTTTGCATAGTGCACGGCTTGCGCTTCAATATCATCGACATTTTCACAGCCAGCATAAAATCGATGCCCTACAAAACCTTCGCTATATTTGTCGGTTAAAAGATTTCCCATTGCTAATTGAACAGGCAGCGAACAAAAATTTTCCGAAGCAATCAGTTTCAAATAATTTCTT
>JAJFML010000023.1 GCA_021772195.1 Chlamydiota bacterium
GACTCTTTCTATAAAAAGCGCCTCTGAGGAGTTGAATATTCATGAATCAACGCTTCTTAGGGCTCTCAATCAAAAATACCTAAAATGTTCAAAGGGCCAGTTGCAGCTTCGCTCGTTATTTTCCGCTGAGTTCAAAAACAATGGAATAAGCAAGAAATCCATCTTAATAAACTTAAAAGCTCTCGTAGATAGTGAACAAAAAAAAGACCCTTTTTCAGATGAAGAAATTTGCTCTAAACTTAGAGAAAAGGGGTATGATATCTCGAGAAGGTGCGTTGCAAAATATCGAGATAAATTGAAGATTGCTCCCAAGTACAAAAGACGAAAATACTACTAGCCTTTTGAAACCCAAGATAATTCCACCTTACACCTTTGTTTTTTTCATCTCATTCGATAGACTTTATATACATTCCAACTCAAGAGTTGGGAATTTAACGAGGAGGGTCCTCAGTTTTTTTCTGTTTTAAAGGTGACATGGCGCCTTTTAAATAGGGGGAAAATGAGAAAAATCCAATTCTTAAGTCAGAATGTGTATATGTGAAAAATAAGGATGAATAGATGAAAAAAGCGCTTATAACTGGCATAACTGGGCAAGATGGCTCTTACTTAGCCGATTTATTATTAGAAAAAGGCTATGAAGTGCATGGTATAGTCCGTAGGTCATCATCAAGCAATCTCGCAAGAATTTCTCATCTTTTAAACAACACTCGCCTCTCATTGCATGAAGGAGACTTAACAGACACATCTAGCCTCAAGAGAATCTTTGAAGAAACACAGCCCGAAGAAATTTATAATCTAGGCGCGATGAGCGATGTCAAAGTTTCCTTTGATATGCCTGAATATACTGCCGATGTAGATGGCCTGGGCGTCATGAGAATATTAGAAATTATTCGCACATCATCCCCCAAGACTAAACTCTACCAAGCGTCGACCTCTGAGCTCTACGGGAAAGTGCAAGAAATTCCTCAGAATGAACGAACGCCTTTTTACCCTAGATCCCCTTATGGCGTTGCAAAGCTATATGCCTATTGGGCTATTGTAAATTACCGTGAAGCTTACAACCTATTTGCTTGTAATGGAATTCTGTTCAACCACGAAAGTCCAAGAAGAGGCGAAAATTTCGTCTCAAGAAAAATCACTCTTGCAGCTTCAAAAATCAAATTGGGCCTTCAAGAAAAGCTTATTTTAGGAAACCTCAGTTCAAAAAGAGACTGGGGGTATGCTAAGGATTTTGTAGAAGGAATGTGGCTCATGCTTCAGCAAAGCACTCCCGAAGATTTTGTTCTTGCAACAGGCGTGACTACTACAGTTCGTCATTTTACAGAGCTTGCGTTTGCAAGACTAGGCATCCAAATTACTTGGGAAGGAGAGGGAGCTTGCGAAAAAGGTATCGACAGCACGACCGGCAAGGTTTTAGTCGAGGTCTCGCCTAAATATTTCCGCCCAAGTGAAGTAGACATCTTAATTGGAGACCCCAATAAGGCAAAAGAAAAGCTAAAATGGAGTCCCAAAACTAAGATTGAGGAGCTTGTAGACCTAATGATCGATTCAGACCTTAAACAGGTAGAAAGGGCAAATCATGCGCATAGCTCTTGTTCATGATTGGCTAGTTTCCATAGGAGGAGGCGAAAAAGCTCTACAAGGAATCCATGAACTGTTTCCTGGAGACATCTTTACGCTTTTTCACAATCCAAAAAAGTTAAAAGGAACCTATTTTGATGATAAAAAAATCATCCCCTCCTCCCTTCAAAAATTACCTTTTGCACTAAAAAAATATCAGAACTACCTCCCCCTTTTTCCTTTTGCAATCGAACAGTTTGATTTGAGTGAATTTGACCTCATCATATCTTCTTCACATTGTGCTGCAAAAGGGGCTCTTACTCATGCAGACCAATTCCATATCTGCTACTGCTTTACACCCGTCAGGTATGCTTGGGATTTATACCATCAGTACTTGGATCAGACCCGCCTCAAAAAAGGAGCTAAAGGGCTTATTGCTAAGCTCATTTTGCACTATTTTCGTATGTGGGATAAATCTTCTTGCACCCAAGTTGATGCCTTTATAGCCATATCGAAATACGTGGCTGCTAGAATTGAAAAAATTTATGGTAGATCTGCTAGTGTCATCTATCCTCCAGTCAATACTAATTATTATGCTCTAGAAGAGAATAAGGAAGATTATTACTTATCCGCGTCTAGAATGGTTCCCTATAAGAGAATAGATCTTATCGTTGATGCCTTCTCACAGATGCCCAATAGAAAGCTTGTGGTTATTGGAGATGGACCAGAAATGAAAAAAATAAAAAGCATCGCTGGAAAAAACATTGAAATTTTGGGGCATGTCTCCGATCAAACAATGCGGCAATATATGCAAAAAGCTAAAGGTTTTGTATTTGCTGCCCTAGAGGATTTTGGGATTTTACCCGTTGAAGCTCAATCTGCAGGCACTCCTGTAATTGCTTTTGGGAAGGGAGGATCATTAGAAACTGTAGGCGAAGGGTGTGGCGTTTTTTTTCAGAAACAAGATGTACCCTCTCTCATAGATGCGATAGATCGCTTTGAAAAAATGTCCTTTGATCCCATATCTATCCGAAAACATGCGATGAAATTTTCGGTTGAACGTTTCCAGCAAGAGTTCCAAAATCTTGTTCTTCAAAAATATCGAAATTGGAACGAGCGCTCAAGTACCTCTTAAAATTCTAACGAGATAATTTAGGACCAGCAAAAACAGGATCCACCATAATCTCACCTGAAAGTCTTTCAAGGACACTTAAAGGTGATTTTTCAGGATTTAATTGTGCTGATTTTGGAATCAACAAAGTCTGCTCTAATGCGTATTTCCCTTCTAAAGCTGCATGGGTTACCAAATCTGTAAATACAGCCCAGCAAGATCCAGGAGGAAATTCCCAATGAAACTTTTCACAATTGTTCTGAAAGTCTTCATTAGCTTTGAGAAAATGGTGAAATCTCAACATAAATTCATCATAGGGAGAGCGTAAAACGACGGGAAGGCCTGCCCATTTTGAAAATCGTTTCATTGTCCTTAAAAAGTTTGCACTCATAGAACTTTTATACCTTTTAGGAAATGCAATGTCTTTTCCGGCAAATTTTTCTGCTAAAACATCAAATGAATCAGAAGTGACCCATCTTCTTGGCTCATCAGGGTTAATATTTGTAAAAAAACGTAAAATACGAGTGCCATGCATAGGCCTAGATGGAAAAGCATCGATATGTAAGAGATCATTCCTAGCGCTCATTCTTAAATTTCTACCTTTCTCTTGAAAAGGACGAAAACTCGAATAATCAAGCCTACAAGACGAAGCATAGGGAGAAAGAAGCTGAGAAATATAAGCATTTACATTATGTGTATAGTTTCTCATGATCTCCAAGAGTCTATCTTGATCGATCTTAGATGAGGAAGTAGAGACAACGTTTGTTACTTTATCGATATGAGGCTTGTAAGCGATATTTTTACGGCTTGTATTTCCTGTTTGCCTCTGCTCTAAAAGAAAATCAATATCTTCTTGAGGAAAAGAAAAGGGAACTTTGGGAAAAAATAAAATATTTCCCGACTCCAGCTGATCGCAATAATACGATCCCTTGTCAGTCTGGTCATTTTCAACAGTTATTAGCTTAGTCATGTATTCCTCAATAATTCAAAACGAAATATAACTATATACAAATAGCATTTTTTAAGAAATGTTCTCTCGATTCTTGTAATAAGCAAGAAAGATCATCCGCCACCTTAAACTACCCTTTTTTTGCCTAGATGCATATTCTCTTATTTCATTTGCATTTAAGGAGTTGAAATAAAAAATCTCGTCATCTGTTAAGCGAAAAAGAACCGCCAAAGCTTTTTTTGAGTCAGTGATAGAAGAAGATACTTTTTTATAAGTTCGATTAAAAACAAATCGATATCTTGCCAGACGGAAAAGCCCTAAAGAGAGCCATATAAGCGCGCACGTTTTCAAACAGGCAAACAAGAGAGGGGAAGAAAAAAGAAGCTCCCCCCAGAATCCAGAAAGAATAAAAAAAATAAAAATAACCGCTTCATAGGGTTTTTGAACGATTGGGCCAAACAACTTTCTAAATTTGTTTGAAGACAAAAAATAGGCAAAGAATTCTTCAAATTTAGGCTCATTATAAGCGCTTCTAGCAACATGCGCTCCCTCATGAGCTAAAAGCTCATCTTTGCTACAAAAAATACTCTTTTTTCGAAGCTGGATAAGTGTAAATTTTTTCTTTCCTCCCTCTAGCTCTATAATCCAAGTCATACCAGCCTGCCACGGCAAGAGCTTCCTCTTATGATAGAAAGTAGGCGCCCACGAAGGATTCACATCATAGAAGTGCTTAAGCTGAACACTCGCCCAAGACCAATCTTGTTCTTCTACCTTGTTATCAATTGGGAAAGGAGGTTTTTCACCGAACTCAGCAAAACATTTCTTTAGAGGTTTTTGAGAAAAGTTCACACGTTCTAAAAATATTTTTTCATCTTCCTGAGGGCCAGGAATAAATCCTCTCTGCCCAAATAAAAGTAGTTCCTCATCTGAAATCATAACAAAAAGATACCCTAATTTCCTTTTCTCGGAAACTTAGAATAGGATAAAAAGATAGAAGGGAGAAGCTATACCTAACCCCACTATATTCTAAATTTTAAAGATTTAAGATACCCACAAAAAACTCCAAGATGAATCCACAAATAGGCTCTCATAATCGATTGGTTGAATTGAAGTGCTGAGAGCATCACACAGACCGAAAGAGCAAGGGAAATAACGGTGATTCTTTCGTCATCTGATAAATTAGAAATCCTCAAAGTTGATCGAAATTCATTTATTAGAAAGCAGATAAAAATAAGAAAAAAGATACCTCCCAACATCCCTAAACTCCCCAATATTTCTGTGGTCACATTCATAGGCGCAAAATCCTGAACAATTACTGGATCCATCATTTCGCTGATGCTATATCCTGCCTTCCAGGCCAGATAAAATGGTCCTGCACCAAAACCTACACCTATAAGAGGGTGCTCAAAAAAAATCCCCCAATATTCAACCAATCCTCTCCATCGATCCCAAATGGAAAAGTGAGAAAGCCCCATGTCGTAAAAGAATTTTAAAAATCCCTTAAAGATAAGAGTACTGTTTGTTGCCCATAAGAACAAAAAGGATGCGCTAAATAAACCTAAGAAAAAATTAATCACC
>JAJFML010000221.1 GCA_021772195.1 Chlamydiota bacterium
CCTCTTGCGATGGCGCAGGCTGCCGTATATGTAAGCATACTGGCTGGTTAGAAGTTGCGGGCGCTGGAATGATCCATCCTGAAGTGCTCAAGTCAGGCGGTATTGACCCCGAAGTTTACTCAGGATATGCTTGGGGAATGGGAATTGAAAGGCTCGCCATGTTGCAGCTTGGCATCAAAGATATCCGCACCTTCACTGAAAACGACATGCGTTTCCTCGATCAGTTTCCCTAACCTACATCTTTAAACTCTTCCTGTGCTCTTCGATGAGCAGGAATACCACCTGCAATTTTAGTTTTTACCCAATGATATAATTCGCGCTTTCTGATCTCGCCTGTCCTCTCATCAAATGCATTCAAGCCGAATCGAACTTTAAATCCTTTGTACCACTCAAGGTTGTCAATGAGTGTCCAAAAATGAAGAGATCGAACATTTATACCTTCTTCAAGAGCTCTTCTGACCACCTGAAAGATCCTCTCAAAATATTGTATGCGAACAGAATCATCATGATCAGATTTGTTTACGCCCGTATCAAGACCAATTTCCGTAATGTCGATCGGTACGCCTAACTGGTTAAATTCATGAAGGGCAGATGCAAGACCTTGAGGATACATCCGATAATCATAAGAGGTGAGCTTCTCTCCTCGAACTCTTGTTACAGACCTTCCGCCTGAAAAATCCACCTTCAGAAGAGGATCTGTGTAGTATTGAATGCCAATAAAGTCAAGAGGGGGAGGGGCGCCCATTTCAAATTGATAATTTGCTCTAAAAGGAACTTTTAGTGAAAACTTTCCTGTCTGAAAAAACCGCATAAGAGCGCTGTGATTTACTTCTGTAAGATAGTGGCAAAGAATTTTCTCAACAGGCGTCCAAAGAGGGTGAGCTTTATGAAAATGACGAAATCGAATCGGATCATGGGCAAGACCTATTTGCATTTCTGGATGATCTTCCTTCACCCTCTGGTAGATTAAAGTGTGTGCGCGCATCATATTTTCCAATACTTTGCCAGCTCCCTCAAAATCGAGCGTTTTATTCGGTGGAAATTCACCCATCACCCAGCCTTGAAAGGCTACAACTGTCGGTTCATTAATTGTGACAATCTTTCGAACTCCTGCTTTATAGAGAATTTCTGACATATAGACTGCAAAATTCACAAATCCATCTATATTATCATCGTTCTGCCAACTAAAATAGGTGGGGTCAGAAAAGTGATGAAGAGTCACCATAGGCTCAATGCCATTTTTGATAAGCTCACTACAAAAATTTTGATATCTAGTAACGGCAAACTCTTTATATAAACCTCCATTATCAGGATCAATTTTATCACGGCTGATCGAAAGTCTGTATTTTGTGCATCCTAATGCCTTTAACCTTTCAATTACCTTCTCAGGATGATTCCAAATATCTGGCACCTTTGATCCAGCAGGTAAGAGATCGGGATTCTCTTCATAGTGCTTTGCCCAATTAGTATCTTGGTGACCTGCAGGTCCATTTTCTTGAAAGTCTGCAGATGCAAATCCAATTGGAACAGGTGCTTTTTCTGGAGCCGCATGCCAAATAGGATGTTTAGCAAATCGAACCAGATTAGAATCTCTAGGAGGTGTATAAGAAAAGAGATACTTAAGCGTTAGATCTAGTAGTGTAGTACCCACTGAAAGCGGAGCAAACACTCCAAATTTAAAAACCTGATAGGCATAACAAGCCGCTCGATAAATAATGTTTCCTTTAACGGGAAGAAGGCTTTCCTGAACTTGATAAAGGCTCCAATCTGATGCTTTTGTAACTGTGCTGATCATAAAAACTCCTCAAAAAATTCTGCAAAACCTTACGTTATTGCACAAAAAAGGTAAAATATTTTTTTCAGAGCTTATTCAGTCTTTCCTTAAAAAACGATCTACAATATAATTTCCGACATTGGAAGAGTGGCAGAGTGGCCGAATGCGTCTGTCTTGAAAACAGAAGTCCTTTCACGAGGACCGTGGGTTCGAATCCTACCTCTTCCGTTTTTTTCCCAAAAAAAGGGAAGAGTATACCCGCATAGGGGTTCAACCTAAAAACATGTCCCATTATTTTTCAAAAACAGAATTTTCTGTATAGAGAACTATCTATATATTAATAATTAGCATCTTACTAATCATTCCAAAAAGAAAGCCCATCACAGCACCTAGTGTTGGAGCTCTGTGATATTTTAGTTTTGCTTTGGGCGCAATGTCTTGAAAGATTAAATAGAGAATTCCTCCTGAAGAAAATAGCATTATTCCAGAGATGACTTCAGGCAGCTTTGAGAGGAAAAAATATCCTGATAAGCCTGCAACTGGACCAATTAAAGACATGAGGCAAAATGTGAAAATGATTGTGGAGCCTTTGTACCTAAAATTTTCCCTCAATTCTCGATAAGCATTAAATCCTTCAGGAATATTTTGCAGGATAATCAAGAGACATAGAAGATAGGCAAAATTAGTATCTAAGAGGTAAAGAGCTCCAAGAGCAACTACTTCTGGAATGAAATCGAGAAGCATAGCTGCCAGTTGTGAAATATCCTCTTTATGCTTTTCTAGATAGGTATCTAAAAGCATAAACGTGAGTCCACCTAATCCAAAATAGATGCAAACAGATAGGAGGGGAAGATTGCGTATGCCCTCTGGGATGAGTACTAAAGAAACAGCTGCAATTAGAATCCCACCACCAAATGCTATAATCGTATGGCGCACTTCACTCTTCAACCAACGATTACTTATATTCTCGAGCATGGCAATAAGTGCGCCTAGGACCATCGCAAGTCCTGCACCTAAAGTTAACCAAAATAGATGAATCCAATTAGTCATCTTATAAATATTTTAGAGTTTATTTTGACTGTATCAGCAACTTCATTTTCCATCTAATTTTTTTGAAATACAAAAATCTTTAATATTAATATTTCTCTTATTTTTGCTTTTGGATAGGATCATATTTTGCTAAATATTTCGGCGGCAATATGAAGAAGTTGGTTGCTCTTTTTTTCTCTTGTATCGATGGGTTTAGGTTCATCTCTTTTTTCTAAGATGGCTGTTGAACTTAACTACGATGTTCGAGTCGTGAAATGTCATAAATGTGGCGCTGTATATCTGTTAGGGACAAGCTGTACAAATTGCAAGGATTAGTTGTTATTTTTTAGAAAGCCGTTTTAAACTCTTTTTGAAGTTTTTGGTTTTCATATGAAACAATTTAATGCAATTTTTTTAGTTATTGGCACTGCAATTGGTGCAGGAATGTTAGGTATGCCCGTCGAAATGGGGTGGGGGGGATTTTTACCGGGGCTTCTTGCGTTAGTAGTCACATGGTTTTTTTCAATGGTCAGTGGCTTCTTTTTCGTAAAAGCTCTTTCTCATGTTAAAACAGGAGCAAATTTTCTTACGCTTTCTGAATCTATCCTCTCAAAATCATCTAGAATCTATATTGTTTTTTTATACCTACTTCTTTTTCTCTCACTATTATTTGCCTACGTGAAAGGAGGTGGGGTATTTGTTTCTGAGACTGTAAATGGTGCCTCCATTACTTCAGGAACTCTTTTTTTTATTCTCCTTTTCTTGCCCTTTTTGATTGGAGGGCATTCGTTTGTAGGAGTGATTAATTCATTTTTGGCTGTGATATTAGCAGGTGCCTTTGTTTTACTTATTTCAATGGGACATGGAGAAATAAATTACGATTTATTACTAAGAAAAGATTGGAGCAAAACTTTTTCATGTATCCCTTTGCTTGTTACTTCTTTTGGGTTTCAAGGAGTGATTCCATCGCTTTATAACTATCTAGAAGGAAATGAAAAAGAGGTTATCCGTTCAATCGTAGTTGGTAGTTTTTTTGTCTTAGTTGTCTATGTGTTATGGAATGGTTATATATTGGGAATTGTCCCTTTAAATGGCACAATTAGTCTAGTATCTGCTTCTTTAAATGATCAGACGGCAATTTCTCCCTTATGTTACTTTTTGGGCAGTTCAAAAATAGCGATATTGGCTAGAGTATTTTATTTTTGTGCTCTTACGACTTCATTTTTAGGAGTTAGCATTAGCCTTATGGATTTTTTAAAAGATGCCCTAAAACTGGATGGAAATATAAAAACAAGAGCAAAACTTGCATTTGTTCTTTTTGTGCCTGCTTTTCTCTTATCGGAAACAAGTCTTCGTATATTTTATCTCTCTCTCAAATATGGAGCAGGTCTTGCATCGAT
>JAJFML010000222.1 GCA_021772195.1 Chlamydiota bacterium
GAGTATAGAAAAGTGAGTCTCTCCTAATACTTCCATCAGGGCATAGAGATGCTCTTCATCAAAAACCTTACTCTCTGAATTGATCTCTAATAGCCTTTTGGCAAGATCTGAAAGGGTTACTCTTGCACAACCTAATTTTTCAATAGCAATACTTGCAGAAATATTAGAAAGCTCCGCTGCAACATTAAGCTCAAGGTTATTAGCAAGTGAAGCTGCAACCATTGCAAGGACGGTATCTCCTGCTCCTGTTACATCGATTACTTCCAAAGTTTTAACAGGAAAATCTGTACGAGCCCCCTCTTTTGAAAATAGAGAGATGCCTTTTTCTGATCTAGTAATGAGAAGGTGTTCAGCATTGGTCATTTCAAATAGAGCTTTTGCTACCTTTTCAAGCGGCTCAGAACTATCCAAACCAGCTGCAATATACGCCTCTTTAAGATTTGGCTTAATCATAAAGCTATTTGTGTACCTAGAAAAGTCAGAGCCTTTTGGATCACAGATAACGGGCACTCCTCTCTTTCTAGCAGCCTTCAAAAATAATCGAAGGAAAGAGGGAGTTAAAAAACCTTTATTGTAGTCCGAAAGGGCGATGATAGAGATATCTGACAGAATTTCCTCAAACATATCTGCTATCTTCTCTTCAAGAGCGGTTGGTAGAGGCGCTACCACCTCATGATCTACACGAAGAACCTGCTGGCCATCTGCAATGAGGCGATTTTTCACAGGTGTTTCAAAATCCTCTTGAATAAGAAGATCTTTTGTACCTATTCCCTCATCTTTAAGAGTTTTAATCAGTTTCTCTCCTGAAAGATCGGCACCTACTCTGCCTAAAACTCGAACTTCACCACCTAAAGATTTTAGGTTGAGCGCAACATTTCCAGCACCACCCGCTCTTGACTCTTCACTTTTCACATGGAGCACAGAGACAGGAGCCTCAGGTGAGATCCTACTAACACTGCCCATCGTATAGGTATCGAGCATAAAATCACCAATGACAAGCGCTTTAAAGGGATTAAATTCCCGAAAAGCCTCTCCTAACCCTACCATCGTGCGTTCCTAAGAAGGTATTTTTGGACATATTCTTGTACTGCATCTTCAATGGGAGTGATTTGAACTAAGCTCTCTTGATCTGCATGAATTTTGAAGAACTTCATCATCTCTGCTTTTGTATAGTTTTGGTACTGCTTGATATATTCTTTCGGCATATCGACATATTGAATATTCGCCTCTTTCCCAAGCGCATTAAAAAGAGAGTTTGCGAGCTGATTCCAAGAGGTTGTAACGCCTGAGCCAATATTAAAGATGCCACTTACGTCTTTAAATGCATCTTCTAAAAGAGCACAGGTCATCTTCACAGCATCTTTCACGTAGATAAAATCTCTTACCTGTTCACCATCATTAAAGTTTTCCGGATCATTAGACTTAAATAACTGGATGGGTTTTCCCGATCTAGCAATAGATGCCATCTTATAGATCATCGAGGCCATTTCACCTTTATGGTATTCGTTGGGACCAAAGACATTGAAATACTTGAGACCCACAACTTTATTCAGGACATTTTCCTGCATAAGCCAAAGGTCAAAGAGATGCTTAGAGTAGCCATAAATATTGAGAGGGCTTAGGTCATAGAGCGTATCATGTGCGTCGGTAAAGCCTAGTTTTCCATCGCCATAAGTTGCAGCTGATGAGGCGTAAATGAATCGGTGGTCATTTCGAAGGGCATACTCCGCTAAATTCACAGAAAAACGATAATTATTATCCATGAGATAATCACCATCCGTCTCGAGTGTACTAGAACATGCACCAAGATGAACAAAGGCCTCTACCTCATCTTCTCGTCCTTCAAGCCAATCAAAAATATCATAGCGAGAGACCATGTCTACAAACTTCTTCCCAACCAGATTTTTCCACTTATCGGTATGTTTAAAATCATCTACCAGAAGAAGGTTTGTCATTCCCCTATCATTTAGGTAGCGAACAACTCCCGAGCCGATAAATCCTGCAGCTCCTGTGATTACAATCAGTTGATCATCATAAATGCGCTTCTGTCTCATAATTCCTCTGAGTGGTGAAAAACATTAGCTTAGCAAAAAATGGCAAAGGAGAAAAGTATCTTATTTCAAGCATACCAAGAAGAAGATCTAGATATTGCAGAAACAAATTTTCCAGGTGGATTTTCACTTTTAGGATGCAGGCAAAAATAGCTAGTTCCTGATCCTGTGAGAATGACTTTTTCAAAGTAAGAGGTGAGCTCTTCTTTTACTTCTCGAAGCTTAGGCTCTAATTGAAGCGCTGAGTGCTCCAGGTCATTAAAGTAGTTAGGTGCACCCGTTAAAAAAGATGTAAGGGTGGTTTTAGGATCATGCAAATTACATCTTTCATAATTGAGATTATTGTAGACTGCAGGAGTTGAGAGTCCGAAATCTGGTTTATATAGATAGGCCTCGAAAGTATAAGGCAGAGTTACATTTTCAAAAATTTCTCCTCTTGAAGTGCAATAAGCGGTGCCGCTGGAAAAGAAGAAGGGCACATCCGAGCCTATTTGCGCTCCTAATAAGGCTAGCTGGGAAAGAGTCAAAGGCGCGCCTGATAGGTTATTCAGAGCCCAAAGAGTGCTTGCAGCGTTGGAACTGCCGCCGCCAAGACCAGCTTCAATGGGAATCTGTTTGTTCACATCAATAAAAATGGGGAAATTATGGCCTGTTTCCTCTCTAAATAGATCGCGCGCTTTTATAATAAGATTTCTCTCATCTGTAGGAATAAGAGGATTGGATATTGTAAGGGAGTCTTTGGATGATTTTTGGAAAGTCATGAAATCACCCAAATTTATCGTTTGATAAAGCGAGGCGATTTCATGAAAAGAATCATCTCTTTTTCCAATGACTTGGAAAAAGAGATTGAGTTTTGCAGGAGAGAAAAGTGATATCACTCTTCTTCTTTTGCCTCTTCAGCGTTTTCTTCTGCTTCAATTAGCTCTTCAGCTTTTTCAGCAGCTTCTTCTTTTTCTGTCTTAGCAGGAGTTCTTACTGGTAAAACAGCTCCACTATCAGATAGCACTTCTAAAGAGACTGATACTTCAACTTCTTCTTTCAAAGAAAGTAAAACAGTATGCTTACCCAACATTTTGATTGGTTTTACAAGCTTAATAAAGCGCTTATCGATAGTGAGACCTTCTTTTGCAAAAAGATCTACAAGATCGCTATTAGTAACAGAGCCGTACATGTGGCCATTCGTATCGGTCTTGACTTCGATAGAAAGAGATATGCTCTCCAATCTTTTTGCCAACTCTTCAGATTCTTTACGATCAACGACTGATTGCTTTTTTCTTTCCTCAGATAGTTTCTCTTGGAGGCGAAAAATATTTTTATGAGCAACCATTCCTTTTCCTTGAGGGATAAGAAAGTTTCTCGAGTATCCAGCTTTAACGGAGACAATCTCGCCTTTTTTACCTAAAGCGATGACATCTTCCAGTAGTAATAAATTCTGTTTCATGTCTTATCTCCTATTAGTCTTGAGAAAGAAATGGCAAAAGAGCCATATGTCTTGCTTGTTTCACTGCTTTTTTAAGCAGTCTTTGGTAGTAATGAGATACGCCTGTGATACGTCTTGGTAAAATTTTACCCTTTTCAGTCACAAACTGCTCAATCAACTCAATATCTTTGTAATCGATTTTTTTGATTCCTGATGCAGTAAAAGGACACTGCTTTCGTTTCTTTGAAAAGAAAGATGTAGTTTTTTTTCTCATTTTTAGCTCCTTACTGCTGACTTAGTGGTTGAAATTCGAGTTTCTCCATGACTTCTTCTGCTCTCATGGTGATGAAACGAAGAAGGTCTTCATGAAGGTGATACTCTTTCCAGAGCTCACTTATTGCAGCACAAGGTGCAGAGAAGTAGATCAGGTAGTAGTAACCTTCTCTCTTATTTTCAATAGTATAAGCTAGACGCTTTCTACCTAGGTCGTGGATCTTATCAATCGATCCACCTTTTTCTGTGATCCCATTTAAGATCTTATCAAGTGCCTTTTTACGAGAGTCTTCAGACAGTGTGGCGCTGAGGATATACATTCCCTCATAAAGGTTTTTTTTCAATTCTTCCATTGTCGCTCCTTTGCTTTGGATGAATATTGAACTGATTCATGGCAGATGTCATGCCATTTTCCAGCCAATGTTCTATGGCTCTCATCGTTCTTATTGTAAAATCTTCCATCTGCTTTTTCTCAGCAGGTTTGAATTTTTCAAGAACGAAAGATGCCATATCGGAATCCGCGGGCTGCCCCACGCCTACCCTTAATCTCGGATAGTGATTCGTATTTAAATGTTGTTCTATATTCTCTAATCCGTTGTGACCACCAGACGAACCTCTAGGCCTAAAGCGAAGAGTTCCAAATGGAAGATGAACATCATCTGTCACAATCAGAATGTTTTCCAAGGGTATTTTGTAGTAATCTACACAAGCTCTTACCGACTCTCCAGAGAGGTTCATGTAAGTTTCGGGCTTGAGTAAAAATACTTTTCCGATCTCAAAATCTCCTTTAGCGAGCATCCCTTTTACTCTAGGAGTAGATCGAAAATCAGTTCCACTTGCAGATGCAAATACATCTACAATATGAAAACCAATATTATGCCGGGTTCCATCATATCTAGATCCAGGATTTCCTAGTCCTACAATGAGATAAGCACCAAGCATCAAAGCCCTCTATCGTTTTGCAACAACAGCTGCGACTTCTTTTAAATTTGCAAGAGGGTGAACATTTTTTGGAAATTCAAGATCAGATAGTCTTCTTGAATCCAAGATGTTCATCTCTTTTACGTCGATGACAAACTCTTTAGGTAGGTCTTTAAGGAGGCAACGTACTTTTACCGCACGGATTACCTGTCTTAAAAAACCGCCTAGCTTTACACCTGCACAATCCGCTTGATTTTTAAAAGTGATAGGAACATTCACCAGGACGGGAATATCCTTTTCAACAATTTCAAAATCAATATGTAAAACATTGTAAGTTGTACGATGATATTGGATATCTTTTACAATCGCCTTGCAATCTTTTCCATCCAAATTCAAATCGAAAACAGTAGTAGCTAGCTTACCTTTTGGAATCTGTCTTAAAGCTGCACCAAAAGCATCACCTTTAATAAAGATGTTTTCACTCTTACGCTTTGGCCCATAGACAACTCCGGGAATATCATTATTGATGCGAATCTTTGTGATTTCGCTCTTTTTTTCCCCAGTTCGCTTAAAAGCTGATAGTTTCATATTTCCATTCCTATATTTTCATAGATCTATACATCGATGAGATCGATTCGCCCTTTAAGCCGCGCTTTATAGCCTCTCCTAAAAGAGGTGCAATAGAGACTTGTTTTACGCGCTTATTTGAAGAAGGAACAGAGTTAGTAACAATTACTTCCTCAATTCCATCAAAGCGCGCCTTCTCTGATAGAAGGGCATGGCTAACAAGTGCCCTACAGCTCTTCGCGCCATTTAAGGTGCAAACCTTAGCTGCAATCTCGAGCGTCTTTCCGGTAGAGACAATATCATCTACCAAAATGACATCTTTTCCTTTCACATTACCGATAAGAGCGCCCATCTCAACATTCTCTGGACTCACTCTTTTCTTATCAATAACAGCGATCTCACATTTTAATTCTTCTGCAAAATGCCTTGCCATCTTAATCCTCCCTAAATCAGGAGAGACAATAACGGGGCTTTGTAGGCCTTCGGCGCTTTTCATCAAAACAGGTCTAGCATAAAGATTGTCAATAGGGATGTTAAAAAATCCCTCGATCTGTTCTGTATGCAGGTCCATTGTAAGAACCCTAGCTGCGCCTGCTTTTTGTAAAAGATCCGCCACTAATTTTGCTGTGATCGGATTTCTCTCCATTCCCTTGCGGTCTTGGCGAGCGTATCCAAAGTATGGAATCACAAGCTCAATACTCTTCGCGGATGCGCGTTTTAGAGCATCGATAATAATCAGTAGTTCCATGAGAAAATGGTTAGGATTTATTGCAATCGACTGAAGGACAAAAACCCTCCGACCTCGCACGCTTTGAAGTACTTCAACACCTGTCTCACCATCTGGAAAGGTCTCAATTTGGATCTTTCCGAGGGAGGTGTCCAGTACTCTTGCTAGCTCACCTGCAAGAGATTCATGGGAGGACCCAGTAAACAATAAGAAGGAGTCCTGGCCTTTCATGATTCTCTAGTGCTAAAAGTTGGGGTGGAAGGATTCGAACCTCCGCATGGCGATACCAAAAACCGCTGCCTTACCGCTTGGCGACACCCCAACAAGTTTTTCCTCTTGGAACGTATTTTAAGCATAGATGTTACTTAATCTTAAGATTTATTTGCAAGAAGTGCAGTAAAAAAAAGGCTAAATATCTCAAAATTTTTATTGAAATATTTCTCTGATATCATACTCTGAAGAAATGCATATCGTACACATCGCATCAGAATTTGCTCCTTTTGCCAAAGTTGGTGGACTAGGAGATGCACTTTTAGGCCTTACAAAGGCTTTTCAAAAAAATAATCACCAAATCCAACTACTTCTGCCAAAATACGCCTTTTTGGACTATGAGGAACTAGGAGCCACTCCCTATCAACCTGGCGTACTGACAACTCTCTATCACAATGTAAATCTTTTTTTTATCGAAACTCCAGGGCATTTTGAAGAAGATACAATTTATACAGGTGATGAAAGAGACGCCCTTCGCTTCACCTCTTTTACAAGGTATGCTTTAAAATTTCTCTTAAGTCAGAATAAGAGGATCGACATTCTCCATCTTCATGATTGGCATACAGCCCTTGCAGCTCCGCTGGTTAAACTAAAACTTAAAAATCATAAAATAGGTGCTGTCGCTCTTAACATCCACAATTTATGCTATCAAGGAGAGTGTGATAAATCCCTTTTGAAAGAGTTTCCCTTTAAAAAACCCAATCTTCTCAAAGAAGGAATCAACTACTCCGATGCAGTGATTTTTGTATCACCAAACTATTCTAAGGAAGTTCTTACAGAAGAGTATGCATTCGGTCTACTTCGAACACTTAAAAAAAATGAAAAAAAACTCTACGGCATCCTTAACGGTATAGATCATGAGATGTGGAGTCCAGAAAATGACCCGGCACTCGCTGTTAACTACTCCAACAAGGACTCTCTTAAAAAAATCATAGAAGCCAAGCAAAAAAACAAGGAGTTAGCTCAAAAAGAGTTAGGACTAACAAAGACAAAAGCTCCCCTCGTATCCTGCATCACAAGACTCGTACAACAAAAAGGGCCAAAACTTATTGAAAAAGGACTTCTTTTTGCGCTTGAAAAGGGGGCACAATGCGTTTTGCTCGGGTCATCTCCCGACAAGAGCATGCAACGCCACTTTGAAAATTTAGCAAAGAAATATAAAGACAATCCCAATATCCATTTTCACTTCAAGTTCAACGATCAATTAAGCAGGCTACTCTATGCCGCATCCGATTTTACCGTGATGCCCTCCCAGTTTGAGCCTTGCGGAATCACTCAACTAATAGCTCTTCGCTATGGCTCGATTCCCATCGTAAGAAAGACAGGCGGCTTGAAGGATACTGTCTTTGATCTAGACGATTCTGACATACCAAACGATTTGAAAAATGGCTTTCTCTTTACCTCATATTCTTCCAAAGCTTTTAATCAAGCCATTCATAGAGCGCTGAAAGCCTACAACGATGACAAAACCCACGTCCTTATTAAACAGGGAATGGATAGGGATTATAGCTGGAAAAAATCAGCTCTCCAATACCTAGATGTATATGAGAAGATCTTAAAATAAATTATTAGGCATCCACTGCTTTCTTGATATATTCCCGATTGGAATAGATATAATCAAAAGCAGAGAGTATCGAATAGGTTGCAGCAAAGCCAGCTAAAACTAAGCTTACCCTTTGAAGAGTTTCTATTTCTAAAAGGCCATTCATGTAAGGAATGATCAAAATTAGAATGATAAATGAGACAACAGCCTGAATGACCGCTTTAATTTTTCCAGAGGTCCTAGCTGCAAGAGCAAACCCTTTCATCGCACAGAGCGTACGAAGTGTTGTGATAAAAAACTCGCGATACATAAATGCAAACGGAACCACAAGAGGAAGACTAATCATCCCTTGAGTAAAGGTAAAAAAGACGGTAACACGCATAATACTGTCTGCCATAGGATCGAGGACTTTTCCAAGATCTGTCACCTGATCTTTTTTCCTCGCGATAAATCCATCAAAAATATCAGTGAATTCACAAACAGCTAGAATGAAGAGCAAAACATAGGGCATCCACGATATACTGAGACCAAACCAAGCATATTTAAAATAGATTAGCGGAAACAAAGGGATAATGAGAATCCTAAAAAACGTAAAATAGTGAGCAATACTCATCATAAAAAAACCTTGGAAAAGCCTATTCTAATTAGAATAAATAGGCAACCCTTCCCCCTCTTTTTTTAGCGCTAGCTGGCCACATGCAGCTGCAATATCTTTTCCCTTTGTATAACGCCATGTGACAGGAATTTTCTTCTCTTGGAGGCGGTCTCTAAAAGCTTCAATCTTTTCTTTTGACGGCCTTGGCATACGAAACCCATCGACAGGATTATAAGGAATCAGGTTAACCGTGCACTGCTTGCCTTTTAGGAGCCGGGCAAGTTCATCTGCATGCTTGACTTCAGCATTTACGCCCTCAATTAAGATATACTCATAAGTAATATCTCGTTTTGTTCTCTTTGTGTAGTTTTCCATCGCATTCAAGATATCTTCAATATCATACTTTCTTGCATAGGGAATGATCTTTTTGCGAACATGTTGATTTGGAGCATGCAAAGAGAGCACGAGGTTGACTTTAAGCCCCTCATCTTTAAGCTGCTCAATGCGGTCTACAATACCCACCGTCGAAATCGTGATTTTTCTAGGCGATAGATCAAGCGTTTCAGGATCAATGAGATGGCGAATGGCACCTACTACATTGTCATAATTTTCAAGCGGCTCTCCCATCCCCATGAAAACAATGTGTGAGACCCTTTCGTCAAACTTTTTTAAATAGAGGTTGATTTGCAGAATCTGCTCTACAATTTCCGACTTGCTGAGATTTCTGAAAAAGCCCTCTTTTCCGGAAGCGCAAAAGGCACACCTAGCATTACAACCCACCTGTGATGAGACGCAGACAGTTCTTCTATCTCCAGATCGAATTAAGACTGACTCTACAAGCTTGCCATCACCCAGCTTCCAAAGAAACTTTGTCACTTCGCCCGTTTTACACTCTTCTGTCTTCACGAACTTAATAAGTGGAAATTGAAATGCCTTTTCAAGCTCTTCTCTCAAATCATTTTTAAGGTTAGACATCTTTGAAAAATCAAATTCTTTCTTAACATAGATCCAATCAAAAATTTGATCAGCAATAAAGGGCTTATATCCCTTCTCTTTCAGCCAGACCTTTAAATCTTCCTTAGAAGCACTAGATAGCTCCATAAATCTCCTAATATTTGTGAAAAAGTATACAGAACTTCCAATAAGAAATCATCTCTTCTTCTCAAAAAACAGCGCAGCGATTATAAAAAAGATTATGAGGGTTATATGATTGTTTTTAGACTTTATCAAAAATTCGTAAATTTTTTTTCCCATTTCCAAAGCCTATTCATCTTTATTTTAAGGCTCACCTGGGGACATCAGTTTTTTAAAGCAGGTTATGGAAAATTAAGCAATCTAGACCCTGTTATCCAATTTTTCACAAATTTGAATATCCCGTTTCCTGCTTTTAGCGCAGGGTTAGTTGGAACCATCGAATGCGTGGGAGGAATTCTTCTCATGGTTGGCTTAGTATCTAGGCTCACAGCTTTTTTGACCTCGATCATTATGATTACAGCCTATTCAACAGCCCACCTTCACGTCTTTTCCTTTAGCCTTATCTCCGATCCCGCCCCGTTTGTTAAAGAGGCGCCGTTTCCTTTTCTCATCATGTCTTTAGTAGTGCTCATTTTTGGCCCTGGAAAGATCGCACTCGATCACTGGGGGCAAAAGTGGTTTAAAGAAAGAGACTTTTAAGCTCGCCAAAAAATCTGCTTTAATTTAGCAAAGAACCACTTCGTAATCACAATGCGATCTTGTACAAACCACCACACAAGAGCTTTCATTATTCCAAAATGACGATAGAGAAGAGAGTAGGTTTCAACGACATAACGAAAGGTAATGTGCGGTGATACTCTTCGATATTCATAATCAATAAAGACCCTGCCGAAATGCACAATCTTATCAGGGCTTTTTGTATAGATCCTGCAAAACATATCAAAAGCCGCCCTGTAAGGATAGCGCGTATCAAAATCGCCCTCT
>JAJFML010000223.1 GCA_021772195.1 Chlamydiota bacterium
TAGCAGCTCTTGTCCCCAAAAATGAGCTGGAAGGTGATATTGGTGATGTACATGTTGGCTTGCAAGCTAGAATGATGTCACAAGCTCTTAGAAAACTTACATCTGCTCTTGCAAGATCTAACACATGTGCCGTTTTCATTAACCAAATACGTGAAAAAATCGGCGTTATGTTTGGTAATCCCGAAACAACGACAGGTGGAAGAGCCCTCAAGTTCTATTCCTCTATCCGACTAGATATTCGTAGAATTGGCGGCATTAAAGGTCCTGAAAATGTCGATATTGGCTCGCGTGTTAAAGTAAAAGTCGTAAAAAACAAGATGGCCCCGCCGTTTAGAATTGCAGAATTTGACATTCTTTTTAATGAAGGAATCTCTCATATCGGGTCATTAATTGATGTGGGCGTTGAGTCTGGCATCATCGATAAGAAAGGAACTTGGTTTAGCTACGAAACTACTAGATTGGGACAAGGAAGAGAATCCGCAAGAGAAGAGCTAAGGAAAAACCCTGAGCTCGTAAAGAAAATTGAAAAACAAATCTTCGAAAAGTTAAATCCTAAAGAGCCAGCAAGCGTCTAGACAGACTACACTTTGGGCCGAGAGGCCCAAGGTCTATACCGCTTCTAATTGCTTCTTTTCAATAAATTCTGCGAATTTTAAAAGCGTTGGTGTATCGATAGAAAGCTTCTTTAACATTTCTCGAAATGAAGCTAATTCTAGGTGGTAGCGCTCAAGAGCTTTGTCTTTTCCCAGAAGAGTCGCAATATTTATCTCACAGGATCTTGACTCATCTTGAGAAACATCTCCCAGATCATCTCCTATCTGAAAAGCCATTCCTAAATGATACGCAAGACGTTTAACATCTTCCATCTTCTGACTATCACCGCCCCCAAAAAGCCAGCCCAAGCAAAAGGACATTTCAAAGAGAGTAATTGTCTTTTGATAGATGATCTTCTCAATCGTCTCTATAGTATGATCTGGAGGGAAAAGATCGATAAACTGACCGTTTGTAGCTCCAAATATGCCAGCTGATTTCGTCACAATTTCTAAAGCTGACACACAAATCTTTTCAGGCTCAACATCTTTAGGAAGGAGAAGTGTGTTTTTATGAATATATTCATAACCAAGTGAAATCAACGTGTAACTAGACAAGAGAGCAACACTTTCGTCAAAAACCTTATGAAGAGTGGGCTTATTTCTTCGATGCTCATCATTATCCATACAAGGCAAATCATCAGCTATAATCGAAGCCGTGTGAAAAAACTCCATTGCAAGAGCTACAGGCATTACCTCGTAAACCCCTCCTAAGGCCTCTCCAATCATCAAAACGATGATAGGCCTTACCCTTTTACCTCCGCTCAATAATGAGTATTCACAGGCGTCTCTAAGAGATGTTTTTTCTCCCAACGTAGAAATGACTTCTTTCAGCTCTGCTTCAACTTTATTTTTGAGGGAATATAGATCGTTCAAAAAAAACATAGTTACTTCGTTATTTTAGAATTCGGTGGGATATAGCCCATAATGCTTAAAAGGGGATAGCAAATGGACCGCATACCAACTAGAGTACCAGGATTGAGAACAGAATTACAGCCAATTTGGGTGTGATCGCCAATAATTGCTCCAAACTTCTTCAACCCGCTATCAATTATTTTACCATTTGCATGAACAGGAACAAATTTTTGATCAAGGCGGTAGTTTGCACACTTTACTCCCGCTCCCAAATTTACTCGGTTGCCTAAAATCGAATCCCCAATATAGGCAAAGTGTGCAGCACTCACATCATTTAACAAAATTGAATGTTTGATCTCGGTATCATGTCCAATGATGCATCTTTTTCCTGTGATGACATTTCCCCTCAAATAAGCTCCATGACGAATTACAGACCCTTCGCCAATAACACACGGTCCTTGAATGTATGCTCCTGGTTCAATAATAGTATTTTTACCAATAGACACTTTGGTTGGATTATCAATATAAACGGAGCTAGGCAAATCAATTTCAATTTTTCCTAAAGGGATTTGATCAAAATAATTTTGTAGAAGAAGAAGAGGCCTCCACGGCATTTCATCTAATTTCCACAGAGTGATATCGCTCAAAGTATCTAGGTCAAAAAAGTTTTTTAGGTCCATGGTTGTTATTTTACACTTTTCAAAAGAATGGTGCAAACCTCGAAAAGAAGAATATTTATATTTATTATTCTTCTATATTCTAGTGCTGTGGATTTGTTCATAATACCCCTTATTCCCCTGAAAAAAGAGTCTGTTCATAAATTGTTGATGGGTTGATCAAAAAGGGTGTTTTGTGAACAACGTTTGCTTTATCATCAAAGTAATCAACAGAAAAGGCGGGGTTATGAAAAGACTTTCCACATCTACCAAATGTTGTCCTCATAAAGATTGCCCGGGGTGCTCTTATGATAGAGAAAAAATCCCTTCAGTCTATACCCAGGTAAAGGAATTTTTTAAAGGAAAAGGGGATTTCCCTCTTATAACTGGAGAGCTAATCCATTGGAGAATGAGGGCAAAATTAGCTGTTAGAAAAGAAAAAGGAAAAACGCGCATTGGGCTGTTTAAAAAAGGAACGCACAGTGTCATTGAGATACCTAGATGCATCTCTCATCACCCATCGATAAATTTAGCTGTTGAGAGTGTTAACAAAGCGCTTCTTAGCGAAAAAATTGAGGGATATGATGAGACGGGAAGAGGTTTCTTAAGATACATACAATGCGTAGTCTCCAACTTGACAGGAAAGGTTCAACTTGTGCTTGTTTGTAATATTTCTCAAAATAGAAAGTGGAGCTCAAAAGAGGAAAAATTTCTTAGCCTACTACTAAAAAACAATCTTTTCGACTCGATATGGATTAATCATCAAACTCAAAAGACGAATAGGATTTTTTCAGATAATTGGAGTCTAGTTCATGGAAAAGAATATATTTGGCAGATGATTGCAGGGCATAAATATGCCTTTCACCCAGCCGCTTTTTCTCAGGCACATTTATCTCTTTACGGAAAGTTACTCAAAGACCTTGCAAAAGTTGTGGATAAAAGTGCCCATATTTTAGAGCTATACTGCGGGGTTGGTGTAATTGGGCTCCATTTAAGCAAATTTGCAAAAAAGGTTGTTATGGTGGAAAACAACCCCTTTTCTGAAAAGTCATTTCATCAAAGCGTAAAGAAGTTGAATCCAACCCAGAAAAGAAAAATTCAATATCGATTAAATGATGCAGCATCAGTTGTTAATGAGGGCTTTGATCATCTCATTTTTGATCCTCCCCGAAAAGGTGTCGAAAAAGAGCTACTTAAAAAAGTTTTATCTTGGAAATCTGTTCAAAAAATTATTTATGTCAGTTGTAATGTGAATAGTTTTATGAGAGATACGTCAATACTTGAAAAATCGGGCTATAAAATCACAACTGGAAGAGCATACCTTCTCTTTCCTGGATCGAATGATATCGAAGTATTAGCTGTGTTTG
>JAJFML010000224.1 GCA_021772195.1 Chlamydiota bacterium
GCCCCCTGTGCCTTGTCCAATTAAATTTGCAGTCATTATTTTCATTAAAATGTTTTCGCGTTTTTTTTTTGGGGCCTCGCAAATTTCTGACTTAAAGTGAACGCCTTTTTCCAACTCTTTTAAGACGATAGAAAAACCTGCAAAATCAAAAATGCACGTCTTTGTTTTTGCATCAACAGCAGGAGGATCTTTGATTTCTAGATCGGAAGAGAGAGCTGAGACAAATTCATCTAACATAGAAAATCTACCGGTTAACGTTATTATTGATGTTTTCAGATTAAATTTTCAAATCTGAAATTTTTTCTTAACACTAAAAATGGTTTTAGGAAGGTTTTTCTTGTTGATATTTATTTGCAGCAAAGATATCACGGTTCGACAAAATTTTAATAAAGAGTTTAGATGAGCGTTCAAATGGTAAGAGCAAGGAGTCATTCACTTCCTGCAAGAGCACTTAATGACGATGCACAGATGCGAAGAGCATGCTCCTTTCATCAAGGAGATCTCCAACTTGAAATTAAGGAGGATGCACGTCCGCCGCCTCTACATCTTCGAGATCGTAGTATTCATATAGTTGCTAGAAAAGTGGGTGGGATCGTATCACCTGTTGCAGGATTGGTTCTTGTGGGAGGTGCAGTTGGAAGGGGCCTAGTTTATAAGTGGGGGAATGAAGAGCCTTTTTTTGTTGCAGCAACTAGCACCGCTATTGGCGCATCTACCCAACATGTTGTAAATCAAATTCTCTCTAACTATCCAAAGATTAAAAGTGAATGGAATGGGACTCTTTATCGTTGGTCTCTATGGATTGTTACGCTACTTTCTTTTGCACATTTGAATATGGGAAATGTAAATGAGGATGACTTGAGAGCAGGTTTAGTTGAGAGACCCAAAAAGGGACTGACAAGAACAGCTCTTTCTATCTTTGTAGGAGCTGCCTTTACGAATTATGTTACAGACCGTCTAGAAGAGTGGTTAGAGCTTCAAAGAGTTCATCCACGTGTAAGAGAGGAGGAAAGAGATAGAAGGTATTCGCACCACGTCTTCAATACAGAATGTGTGAATAGAGAGCAGATTACAAAAGCTCTCATAAATTTAGGCTTTGGCGCTGCAGGCTTGATTCTATGGGGATCAACAAAAGATAACGATTCTGCATCACTTGCAAGTGAGTTTGGATTGATTACAATTGGAGGATCTGTAGGTCTTGCTCTTGAAAGGGCATTTTTTCACTCTGTTCGTTCTCTTAGGACAAGAAGAGAAAGAGGAGGTGATAGCTGCCTATTACGATTGGCAAACTTTATTGAGAGAATAGATTTTACATCTAGCATATGCGTAGGGATTTTTCTTACATTAAGAATAAGATGGGCGTATCTGCCAGCAGGAGCTTTTATGGGAATGACACTGGCATCTACGCTGAGAGAATTTCGAGTTGAGAGTCATGTTGACGAGGAAGATCATCCTAGACAAGAGAGTCTGTGTAACAGGATTTCGAATGTGTTCAAAAATTGTTGCTCGGGAATTTCAAAAGTTCCTGGGAAGTTTTTGAGAGGCACTTTGAGAGTTGCAAAGAGCTTTTCTAACTGGAGAGGATATGCTGAAAGAGAAGAGGGGTATGAGGAGATGCGTATTAATAAAAGCACTGTTCCCGTTTCCAGGACAGAAGATGCCAGGGGTTTTGTCAAATGGATGAGAAAGCTTGACCCTCTTTTTAAATCTTTAGGTTGGACTTTTCTTCTTGGAATACCTGCTTTTGTGGGAGCTACTGAAGGTGAATTAGCTGCTGTTTCGATGGGGAGTTTTGTTGCAAATCTTTTTGTGACCTACCGCATATCCGAGGTTGCATACCGACGTTTTATGGAAGGTCGCCGAGATTTTTTGACAAAGGCTGCCTATTTTTGTGCTACAAAAGCATCTGTCTTAGAAGGGCTTGTTATACTCTATTTAAGAAATAATACTTTTTTTCATGCACCTGATGCCGATCCTGATGCGGTACAAACCAAGGTTGCAACAATTGGATATTGGTTTTTTGTAGGCGGTGCTGCTGCACATACTCAGTTTGAGCATAATCACGGAGGTGTATGGACACAGTACCTTCCGATGATTTTGGCATATCAAGGAGGTCAAGCAGCTAGACCTGAAATGAAGAGATGGTAGGCGTTACTTTTTTAATCTGTCTCTAAACACAAAGAAGGTTGCAATTAGCGCATAAAAAGCAATCATTACAAAGAGCGATAGAGTAATTGATAGGGGATCTACAAACCTTTTAAAGATCCCGTAATCGGTTAATTGAACAAATGCGATGGTGATTGCATAGCACGAAATCGAGTGTTTTCCAACAATCTCAAAAAACGATAAAAACTTCTCAGAAAATCCCGAGAGCCATTGAAACAGCATATAATAAATAGAAGAAAATAATGCTGCGAGGATAAAAAACGGGATTCCAGGGGGGAATTTGCAAATCCACCCATAACTTTTCAATGAAAAGGTCTGCTTGGGATCAAAATAGATATCCACTGTTTTGAAAAGAAAAAATAGTACTACAAGAGAGAGGAGAAACAGCGTTTTTTCTAAGAGACTAAATGTCTTGAGGTGCATCAGTCTGTAAAAACCGAGTCCTGCAATTGTAAATCCTACCCAAGGAATGAGAGTAAAGTGCCCCAGAACTAGATTGGAG
>JAJFML010000225.1 GCA_021772195.1 Chlamydiota bacterium
ATTTAATTAATGGTGAAAATAAACTTCCATTTTGTGAAATCACATAAATTTTCCTCTTTGGAAAGAAAGCTATTGAGAGATTAACAATTATGCCAAAAACATCTAAAACCAATGCTCCATTAGATCTCAACCAAATTTTCGCGATAGGTTACTCAACCTGCCTGATTGATACTTTCATAAAGCTGTTTGAAGCTCATGCTATTAAGATGGTCAGCGATGTTAGGACAATACCAAGAAGGTGTTATGAAAAGAAATAATTTAAACCACTCTATTGTGATTATCGCTGTATTCGTGTGGATAGGCTTCGTCTGTTCAATTAGCTTCATGGAGGCCTGGCTAAAATTTCGTCCGATGAATGTCACATTGCCAATCGGTTTAAGCATTGGTCGGTTAATATTTGATGCACTGAATAAGATGGAGTGGATATTTGCTTTTATCATTATAGCTCATATTTTGCTTAGCAAGAATAGAACGACACTTTTTCATCTTATTTTTCTGGCAATTCCTATTGTTCTCCTTATTCTTCAAACTTTTTTATTATTGCCAGCATTAAATGAAAGAGTAGAAATGATCCTATCTGGAAATGAAGTATCATCTTCATTTCTTCATTTCTATTATTTAACCATGGAGTTAATAAAAGTTGTCTCTTTGTTTGTCTTTGGAGTCTTTACTTTTATTTATTATGAAAACAGAGTGCTATTGAATAATTCTCTGAAATCCCAGTCGATCAATTAAAAATCCTTGTTTACCAATTGTAAATTCTTAAAAAATCTTAGGATAGATCAAGACGCATTGGTTCATTAGGATAGTCTCCTTGGAGAATGGGAGGTAGAGATTCTAGAAGAATTTTGGGGTAGATAGTCTCTTTGCAGCTTCTAACTTCAGCTAAAGAAAACCACTTTAGATCTTTTACAATGCTCTTTTCCTCATTTGTAAGCTGATCGAGTGTGACTTTTGAGTTGCTTGTGTGAGCTACTATGTATCTCTGTTTGATTCTGGTTTTAACCCGATTAATCATCAGGTCAAATTCACCAAACCATACAACGGGCCCAAGTTGGATCAATGAGGGTTGAAGTCCAGTCTCTTCTAGAATTTCTCTAAACGCTGTATCTTCAATGGATTCTCCGTCATGCATAGATCCACCGATAGCAACCCAATAGGCATTTGTATTTTTATTTTGAATCTTCATAAATAGACATTTTCTGTCTGAGTTGATTAAGAGGACTCTTAAATTATGCTGAATAGGTGTCAAAACACCTCTTCAAAAAAGGCCTTCATAGCTAGATATGCTCTCTTTTCGCTTGTGCTCTGGTAGACTGTCCCCATTTTGGGATCGTTTGCCTCGGGATTCGTAAAAGCATGCATCGTATTTCCAAAAGCTAAAAGTTGCCAATCGGCTCCCCTCTCTGTCATCTCGTCCATAAATGCCTTCATCTGCAGCGGATCTGCCATGGGGTCATCATAGCCATGTAGCGCTAGAACTTTTGCTTTGATGGGACCGGTTTTTTGAGGAGGCGGGTTAAAAAGACCATGAAAGCTAACGACTCCCCTCACATCAGATCCGCTCCTGGCAAGATCTATAGCAGCTAACCCTCCAAAACAAAAGCCAATTGCACCAATGCGAGTTGAATCTACATTATTAAGGGATTGTGTCATCTGAAGCGCTGCACAAATCCGTCTTTGTAATAGTTCTCGGTCTTCCATGAGAGGCGTCATTAAAGCTGTTTTTTCTTCTGTAGTTTGTCCCAGCTTTCCTTTTCCATAGAGATCAACAGCCACGCCTACATATCCGAGTGTTGCGAGATATTTTGCCTTCTCTTCTGCAAATGCATCTCTTCCACCCCATGCATGAAAAATCATAACAGCTGGCAATTTCTCTTTTGATGAAGTGCTCTCTACTACAGCCTCAAAAGTGTCTGGGCCTTCTTTATACTCTATTTTCATAATGCCTCTTATTTCTATTTTTAGATGCTATCATCAAAAGTTATTTTGAAGAAATCTTTAAGATTTGAGTTTAAAAAATATTGTGCTAGTATTTTTCCCCAAACCAAAAGGACGGTACGTATGAAACTTAAACTATTAGCAATCACACTACTAACAACATCTCTATTTTCAGATTCAGAGCAAGTTCCCTTTGAAATAAGACCTCTACCTCTTGAAGTGCCTGAGCTTATATCTGAAGAAACAGAAAATGATGCAGATTATTGGTCTACGAAACTAGCAGATTATATTGACCTGTTTGAAGTGGAATTAGTTAACGCTTTAACAAATGAGTTTAAAGAGTCAGAAGATGTGTCAGAGATAATTAAGGGCATGGAATCCATAATTGAGAGGGATTTTTCGTCCACAGTAGATTTAACTCCAAAGGTGCTGTTATCATTGCTTAGCTTAAACAATCTAAATGATCTTGATGATGAACTACTGAACTTAATCCAACCAGGCATTGAAGAAATCAATGGTTATATCGGGAATGCAGAAAAGCAAATTGAACTTCTTGCAGTTCAATTTAAAATGTTTGCTGAAAAAGTCCTTGATCTAACAGCTAGCTATCCTGAGGATGATTTCGCTAAAGAGATCTCTAGATACTTCGGTATGTATAATCTTCCCGAGTTACAACAGTCTGTTAAAGATACCCTCTTCCTTAAAGATGGAGCTCTAAGCTTTGAAAAATATCCTGAATTTCAATTAGCTTTGACAGACCTTATGAGGTGCATTTACGTTGATAGCATCATGGATGATGTTCTTGAAAATTTAGATTTTGAAGATTTCGAAGAGGAACTAGATAGTTTCACAGCAAATAAGATTAGAGAGAGAGTTTTACCGCATTTCAAAGGCTCTGAGCATCCACTGTTTAGTGTTATTCCTTTGAAATCATTGGAAGAGTTTTTAATAAATGATAATGCTAAACTTTTTGAAACGTCTCAAAACGAGATGCTTATGAGATTAGAAGAGCTTAATAACGGTTCCGCTTTAGAAATCAGTGATTTTGAAGAAGCATTTATGGAGCTAGTAGTTGCCTATTCAGAAGAAACAATGGAGCGATTAAATGAAATTTCCATGTTTCTAGACGTTGATTTTTCTTAAAAATCTGAAGTTTTGCACACTCTCGGCAATCATGCCGAGAGTTCTTCAATAAAAGTGGCTTAAATTTCATATATGAGTATTACTATCACCCAAAATCAACCTGTCTTTCTCTCCCTCAAAGTAACTCTGATTCTCTATCTAACAGCTGTTACTAGAACGACTTTGGGATTTAAGATAGATGCGAGCTCTCATGAGGTAGCATTTTTTCTTTCCAATATTTTCATCTTTGATGAAATATGGTTTTGGTTCTATACACCAACAAATTAAGCTCTTTACGAGAGAACATCGAAAGATGATTCCTTTAATTGCATTTTTTGAAGTAGCATTAGTATGCTCACACTTGGGGAAAAACTTTTTTATCAGAAGGCCTATAAAACAATGAAAACGAACCCCTATTTAATGCTTTTTTCTCTAGCGCTTTGCTGGGGGCCATCCTATCTTTTCATCAAATTGGCTAGCACCGATTTTGGCCCTTTTATGATTAGTGTATCAAGGGTAATCATTGCATCGATGATTCTCTTTGTCATCTGCCTATTTAAAAAGATAAAGCTCCTCCAGCATATTTCTTACTGGAAGCATTTTCTCTTTATGGGAGTTTTTCTAAATGCCCTACCTTTTACGCTTATCAACTTTGGAGAGAGGTATATATCGAGCGGACTTACAGCCATATTGATTGCAACTACACCTATTTTCACCTCGGTTGCAGCTCACTTTTACATTGATGGTGAAGCTATATCTTCTCGAAAAATTTCTGGGGTTATTTGTGCATTTGTGGGGGTTATTGTGATCTATTTCCCCTACCTTTTTGATGAAGTGCCCAATAATGCGCTTGGATCCTTACTGGTTCTCATTGCATCTGTTTCTTACTGTATAGCTACTATCTATGCCAAGCGACATCTCTCAAGCTTGCCACCTATGGTTGGTCCTGTCTATCAGATGATTATGGCCAGTATTATCCTATTGCCCTTTGCTCTTACTTTCAATATACCAGAGTCCTATTCAATGGCTTCTGTAAGCGGTATTGTAGCCCTTGGAACTTTAGGGACTGCATTTGGGTTCTTTGTCTATTATGAGCTGATTCGAACGAAAGGACCTAGCTTTGCATCTCTCAATGCCTTGATCGCGCCTGT
>JAJFML010000226.1 GCA_021772195.1 Chlamydiota bacterium
CACGGTCAGCAAATTGATGCTCGCGGGTATCAGCCTGATGAGAATCGGATACGCATTCTTAAAGAGAGAGCAAGGGCGATTGTTCAGGCTTGTCAAAGTCATTTTAACTCATTCAATTCCAGGATAGTAGTCGATATTGATCTTCAGAATGGTTGGGTTCATATTATTAATGGAGGAATGCAAGAGAATGCTTCAAGAGTACCTGCTTTCTTAATGCAAGATGAGCAAGCTCAAATCAAAAATTATGAGGATCAACATTGGCCAGATGCACCTACAGTCTTTGATTTAGGAAAATCGATGTTGGATGTTTTCCGAGTAGCTCATGCTGAAGGAAACGATCCAGTTTCTCTTGCTGGAAGCTTCACTGGACATCCGCATGTTCCACAGGAGTCCTTTTCTCATCAACAACATCCGTTAAGAGGGCAGCATCACGGTCAAAGTCATGGTCCGGGGATGTCTCCGCATCATCAGCCAACAGGGCCTCACAGAAGAGGGTCTGGTGCAGGCGTGTCTCCAACAGGGTCCAATAGTAGAAGACCTGGTGCAGACGTGTCTCAGCAGCATCAAACGGGATCTTCCAGTAGGATCTCCCCTTCGAGAACTTCGCAAAGACAACATAGGTCGCTTTCAAGAAGATCTTCAAATCCTTCCTTAAGAAATCGATTTGAAAACATTTGGAGAGGTCGTGCAAGATTTAAAGAAGCTGTCATGCAGCGTAAAAAAGTTGAAGGGCTTGCTGCTTTATATTCAAGATTGAATCCTCAGTCAAAATCCTAAATCTATTCTATGAATTCTTAGTGATATCTACATCGCTTTATAATTAATTATTTAATTGCCTTTTATTGAATTAAATAAATTTTCACATATTATTTAAAAGTTTAGTATATTTTATCAATAATACATTTATGCTAGAATATAACAGTCGAGCTTTGAATTGTTTCGATGAAAAGTAAACTTTAAAAACATGTAAGTGAAATATTAATTATATGACAGGTGTTGTATTCCCAGATTCTTCTTCAATTGGATGGCAAATATCTGAAATTTCAAATCTCAGATTTGCAGACGGTACTCTTGTGTCTGATGCTGGATTAAAACATCTTCCTACATGGTTATCTGAAAAGCTTGTTGAGACCATTAATCAGGACTTTTTTCAAAAGAAAGAAGTTCAATTAGCTGCGAGCGAAGTTCAAGGAAAAGGGATTTCTGTTCTTATAGATAAAGGTGCACTTCGTTTTAATATTGGTACTAAAAAGTTTGCTTTTGATGGTGAAAGTGCAGAGAAGTTTTCATCTGTTCTTAGGAGCGTGAAAAACTATATTCGCAGGGTTGGTTTTGATCCTTTTGGCGGCGCGCATTTTGAGAAGACGACACATAAGGCAAAGAGGCTATCAAAGCTCTCAACTGATCCAGAAGAGATGGGAAGAGCTGTCTTTCAGGTTGATGAAGCTGCGCAAAGGTTATTTGAAGAGCCTCCTAAGCAAGAGTCTCAAGCTATGGCGAATTTTGTGACTGGATCGGGTTTAGTCTTAAACGTCTCTTCCATTGCTAGGGATGTTCTTGACTTGTTTGATACTCCAAAGGTTAATCTTGCAGGTCAGTTGCTTAGGTACGTGGTCAATACTCCTCTTCTTTTATTAGCTTCTACGTATATGACATATAGCAGTGTTGAGGAGTACCAACATAAAAAAGAACTGGGAGATAAAGAGGGGATTCAAGATGCAAAAGCTCACTTAGTAGAGGGGGGAACTCTTTTAGGTGGCACACTTCTATTTACACGTGGAGGAATTATTAATGAACTGGGACCTCTTGCGGTAGGAGCTGGTTTGGAAGCTGTTTCCGGATTCTTTTTTGGTGCGGCAGGTATAATTGGCCTTACGATGGGTGTTAGAAATATAATGAGATGTAATCGTTTTAGCGATCGCATCGATGCATTTATGCAAAATGAGACACTCACTGAAGAGCAGAAGGTTGTAGGTACTTTGAACCTGCTTCGCGATCAGGTCATGCTCTCAGATAATGAGACCAAAAAGCTAATTGAAGAGGTGAGCTCTCAAACGTCTCTTACTCAAGAGGAGAGGCAAGCTCTTTTAGAGAAGAAGGCAAGGAATCTAATGACTACGAAAATTAGTCGTTTGAGTAGGCGTGCGGGTTCAAAAAGCTTAAAAAGAATACTTCATGAAGTGGATGATATTCTAATTAGATTAGATGATCCAAATCAAAAAGTTGAGGCTCTTGAGCAAGCAAAGTCATTGATTAGTGACGTAAAAAAGGAAAATAGAAAGAGAAAGATTTTGTATGGAATCATGTTATTTGCGTCTATTCTCTCAATAGCTGCTTTTATTATAACGACTGTGTTTTCTGCTTTTACGCTGCCATTTATTTTAGGGTTGGTTGCAGCTTCCATTACGCTGCTTCTCAATCTATATTCTCTAGGCTCTCATCTGCTTAGTAAGATACTTTCTGAAGAGGGTGCTTTCTCTCCTGCTATTGAAGGTCTTGCTGCTTTAGATAGTGCGGGTCTAGGTGATATGGAATTGATGTAATAAAAGTGAATTTAATACATTATAAATTTTTTATTGTATTTTATTAATTAAACCTCTTTGTTATACTGTTTTTAAATAGGGTATTTCAGTAAATTAAAAGGGGTTTTATTGTAATACAATAAAATTTTATTTATGTCGTCAATCGCATCTACAACGCTTTGGGATATCAGCGAAGTTAGCCGTCTTTCTTTTGAAGATGGCTCGTCAATTTCCGAGAAGGTCTTTGAGGCTATTCCAACTCATTTAAAGCAAGATCTGACAGATTCTATGAATCGTGAGTTTTTTCACAGAAGAGAGGTGCAAGAAATTGTGGCTCCAGCTGGCGGAAAAGGTGTTCAGTTTCAAGTTGGTGAGAGCAGGGTAACTGTCCAGGTAGGGCGTAAGCGCGTTCAGATGGAGATTGATGGATCACATGATCTGAAAAAGGCGATGATAAACGTCAAAAATTATGCGAGAAGAGCTGGGCTTGGGGTTTTTGGGATAAGAGAATTTGATGGAGCCTCTTTAAGTATTGCTAAAATTGCAAAAATCACTCCAGAAATGGAAGGGGATGTAAGACGTATTCAGGGTGAGGCGAATCGCTCGATACGAAATATAAAACCTCACAAAGAGAGTAAGTGTCAAAAGGCAGTTGCAACGATTAGTCAAATCATCGATGGAACGACTGCTTCAAAATATTTATTAACAGTTTTAGAGACTTATCGGACAGGTGCGAGACCAAGTGTCATTTTAGGCACCTATATGATGTTGCCTCTTTTAGGATTTTCTTCTGCCTATATGATTAAAAGAGGAGCTGATGAATCTGCAAAATATGCACTTATCGGTGATAAGGAAGGAAAGAAAGATGGTGAGCGAATAGTCTGGGAGGGCTCAGCTCTTTTAGGTGGAACCGCTCTCTGGGGGGCATCAGAAGCTGCAGCTACTTTAGGTTATGTGGCAGCAGGTACAGCGCTAGGAGCCTCTGCAGCAGCTT
>JAJFML010000227.1 GCA_021772195.1 Chlamydiota bacterium
GGAGGCAATAGATCAAATATCTCTCGAAAAGCCAAGGTTTTTCGATTTTTAAATAGCGCCACAATAGCTTTTTCCCTAATAGAAAGTTCTTCTGAGATCGCTGACTCTTTAAGAATGAGATTAGAGTTGTAAGGGTAAAAAGTAACATTGATAGTTGTACCTTTTTCTTCCCAAAAGGGTTGAGGATAATTCTCTTCAGCACAGACTTCTGTTATTCTTTTATAGCCACTCCCCCATTCTTCCATAAATTTAAGCTCATGAAACACCCTTACCAAGACTTTATTTCGCACTCTACTAACTCCTGCTTTTAGATCTTCTAAAGTAAAACCAAAGGGAAACATTCCGGGATTCTGAATCTCTAAACGATCGTCAAAAATTGCGATCCTAATATGAGACCCTTTTAGCGAATAATCTGCATGAACAAGAGCATTAATTAATGCTTCACGCAATGCAACAGGAGGGTATTCAGGGATATCTTTTCTCCGAATCTCCTTAATTTGAGCTATAAGTTTTGTATTTCTAGCAATAAACTTAGGCACCTCGTCAACAGCATCTAAAATGGTTCCATCCACTTCAAACCGATCAATTATTCTTGACTTTGTTGTACCCTGAAATCTCGTACAACTCACTCTAGATTCCGAAAGAGAGAGACCTCGCTCCTCTCTTTTTCCAAAGAGAATCAAACCGCCAATTGATGGCACAAAGCGCTTTCCTGATGGAACTAGAATGCCGAAAGATCTTAATTTTTCATCTGTTATTCTTTTATTTACTTTTGAAAACAGCCTTTCAACATATGCTAGATCTAAAGAGTTTTTTGAAAGATCATCTAAGGGTTTCTTATCGTAGGAGGGCGCTAAAACTGATCTTTGAAGCTCTTTTAAAAAATCTGGGCTAGTAGAGCGGTTGGTTGAGCCTAAGCGAATATATACGCCATTTAGCACTCTTTCTTTTATTAAAAAAAAAGGGGCTTTCCAATATGAAACTTTTATAACGAGAAGATCTTTTCCTTCAACGGTTGCTATTTCAATTTCCGGTAAAATTTGAGGTCTTATATTGTCAGAAATAGAATTGGCCAATGTCTCTTCAGCCTTAAATATATTTTTCACTCCCACAAGCTCTCCTTCTGGAGATCTTCCAATAATGATGATACCCCTGCCGTATTTGCAAAAGCTACAATAGTTTTTAAAATGGGTGAGAGGGATGTAATATCTCTTTTATACTCAAGAGTTTTAGATTCAGGCTCTTTTAATAATTGCTCGATGTTCATAATGGTTTCTCCTCTCTTAATCCTGCAATATCCTGCAATCATTAATTGCAGGATTCTAACCTTTTAACCTTCCACTGACTAAATGATTTCCCTGCAAGAACAATAAGAAACTGTGAGGCAATGACAAGTACAACAATCGATCCCGTTGATAATGGCATATTAAAAACAGATAAAAGATGACGAGAGAGCGCCACACCGATTAAGGAGGCACTGATCCCTAAAAGCGGACTCAAAAATAAGATATTTTTTAATTTATGGCTGAGGAGCCTTGCTGTCAAAAAGGGACCAACTAAAAAGGCCAGAACAAGAATAACGCCCACCGCTCGAAACGCTCCGATCACTGTAGCTGAGCACAAAAAGAGAAGGAGATAGTGAAAAAAGGTGACCGAGATACCGAGTGTTTTAGCCAATACCGGATCAAAGGATGTGATTTGAAACTGACGGTAGAAAAGAACAACTGCAGCAACATTTAACATGAGAATATAGAAGATCGTTTTAAGATCCGATATGTGCAGAGCATCGACATTTCCCATCACCGACTCGGGACCGATATGTGAATTGCTAGTGTAAAGCGAAACTAGTATCACGCCAAGAGAGAAAAGCCCTGTAAAGACAAGGCCAATGCTTGCATCCTCCTGAAGGCGCAAGAGCTTTGTAAAGAGCTCTGTTAGTCCAGCTGTAAGGAGTGCAGAGATAAGGGCCGCACCCATTAGAATTTTGAGGTCGATCGTTTGCATATCGATATCGACAAACCGAAATAGGATGCAGGTGATCACAATCCCCAGAAGAACTGTGTGCGATAGGGAATTGGCTAGCATCGACATTTTTCTAAGCAGAAGAAAAGCGCCAATCAGCCCGCAAGAAAGAGATAGCATTCCAAGGACTAGCAGCTGCAATTCGTCAGAAAAGAGCATATCCCCTCTTCCTGAAAAAAAGAGAAAGATCCTTTCAAAAAGAGTGAAAAAGAATCCCAAGAAATCCTTACCCCAATATGGATTCATCATGCCTCCCTGGAATAGGTGCACCGTGTGGATCTTTTTTCGGATTGGAAAGAAGATCAGATAGCCTCCTCTCGATTTCCGGCGTGATAATGTGCTCCATCTCTTCTGCTGATCTGTGTACTTTTTCCACGCTCTCTCCCATAAATTCTGTGAGATAGACCTCCCAAAGTCTGTGAATCCTAATAATTCGAACGGCTTTTCGATTTCCTTCCGCTGTAAGAGACTAGATCCCAC
>JAJFML010000228.1 GCA_021772195.1 Chlamydiota bacterium
AGAATGTAGACTTCCGGATGTCCCCAAGCCCAAAAAAGGTTGATATACATCATGGGAGAACCGCCATAGTCTGCCGTAAAAATCCTCGTATCTAGCAAACGATCCGTAGTTAGCATTCCTATAGTTGCTGTTAAAATAGGAAAAGCAAAGATGACAAGGATCATAGTGGTTAAAGAAGCCCAAACAAATATAGGCATCTTCATCAGTTTCATGCCGGGGCAGCGCATCTTCAATATCGTCACAAGAAAATTGATTCCCGAAAGAAGAGTTCCCACTCCTGATATCTGAACCGACCAAAGCCAGTAATCAACACCTACTCCGGGGCTATATTTTAGGCCTGATAGCGGCGGGTAGGAGGACCATCCTGTTCCTGCAAAATTTCCAATAACAAGGGAGACTAAAACGAACATACCACCAAAGGTAAAGAGCCAAAAGCTTAAATTATTTAGGAAGGGAAAAGCGACATCTCTAGCGCCTATTTGAAGAGGCAAGACAAGATTAATGATTCCAAACATTAGCCCCATTCCCACAAAGAAGATCATGGTAACGCCGTGTGCAGTAAAAATCTGTTGGTAGTGAGGCGCTCCAAGATAACCAAGCGATTCCCCCACAGCAAATGCCTGCTGACCTCGCATCATTGCAGCATCCACAAGCCCCTTAAAAAGCATGACAAATGAGACGATGATATACATAATGCCAATTCGTTTATGATCGACTGATGTAATCCACTCTTTCCAGAGCCACTTCCATTTCTTCAAATAAGTAAGGAGAACTACCAAGAAAACCGCGCCCAAAAACATGGAGCCGCCAGCTAAGTATTCAATCCAATCGTGCTTTAGGGCCTCTAGTGTAAATCTACCAAACATATCGATTCCTATCGGGGACTATATTTTTTTAAAATGAGATCAAAAAGATTATCTTGATCTAATGAATAGAACTCGGGCTCTACATAAGAGCTTGGTTTTGCAAGCTCATTGTATTCTTGGAAATCAAGGCCTTTTGAAGACTGTCGAACTTTTTCTGCCCATTCGTTAAACTCATCATCAGAGGTAGACTTTACTTCAAAAGACATCCCTGCAAAACCTGTACCGCTTAAATTTGCAGAAGTTCCTCGATAAGTCCCTGTTTCATTTGCAAGTAGATGTAATTTCGAGCGCATAGCGGGCATTGCATAGATTTGACCACCAAGTTGCGGAATCCAAAAGGAATTCATCGGAGCATCTGCCGTAATTTCAAAGTTAATGGGAGTCTTTTCAGGGATCTGTACATAACTAACTGTTGCAATTCCCTCTTCAGGATAAATAAAAAGCCACTTCCACTGAAGAGCTACTGCTTGAATCGTAACGGGTTTTTTTCCATTAACAATCGGTCGAAAAGGGTTAAGATCATGGCTAGAAGTCCACGTCATAATTCCCAAAAATATAATGATCACAAAAGGAATGCCCCACCAAAGTGTCTCAGCTAACACACTATGGTCCCAGTCGGGCTCATATCTTTCATTTTTATTCGAATCACGATACTTAAGAGCTATCACAATCGTTAGAATAAAGACGGGAACTACTACAATAAGCATGAGAAAGGTTGATTTAAAGATAAGGTCTCTTTGCTTATCTCCAATCAAACCTTTTGGCTCTAGAACAGGAATACTGTGCGACATCATAAAGAGCGCAGTTACAGCTCCTGCCGCAATCAGAATTAATATTCCCAAAATAACTTTAAATGATGTTTTCATATGACCTACTTTTAATCATTTCTACATGATCAAATGGTATTTGTCTAAAAAATTCTTATACAGTTACAGTTTTTTCCGCTTTTTCCCTTTTAAGAAAGACAGCTAAAACCAATCCAACAAAAGAGCAGCTCATTAAAATTAACATGCTCATGCGAAAGCCCACCATAAACGATTCAGTTGAAATCATCGTCACTCTGCGGATGGAATCTGCAGAAAAATAATGTGGAATCATTCTAAAAGAGGCCATTCCTTTAGATACTTTCTCTATTATTCCCATTTGTTCCGAAGTTAAATTCATATCTGCAAGCTGAGACCAGAGAAAATTCCCGCCTACCATGGCTAGGATGAGCCCCATAAAAGCAACTCCTAAAGCGCAACCAAACCAAGCTGTTGTGAAAATAATTCCCGATGCCTCGCCCTGTTTATCTTTAGGCACTACCGAGACAGATCCTGTAGTTGTGCTTACAAAGTTGATGCCCGTTGCAATACCAATGAAAAGAAGGGCAATCCCCAAAATATACATCTCAGGCACTCTTTCAAGATGACTCATAAATGCGCATCCCACAGCAAAAAGTAACATCGACATGATGTTTGGAATGCGATCTCCTACAGAATCGATCCATTTCCCTGCAATGGGAGAAAGAATACCGATAATAACTGTTAAAAAGAGCATAACCATTCCGGAATAGAGAGGATTGTAACCTGCAATATTTTGTAAGTAGATTGGAACGAAAAAGAGCACAGGGATAAAGACAAGCTGTGCAATTAACCTAATGATGTTGTTGAAGAGAAAATTTCGAATTTTAAAGAGTTTAAAGTCAATAATCGGATGACGCTCTTTTTTCTCTGCATAGTAAAGAGTTGTAAGGAAACCCAGACCTGCAAGAAATGAAAGCCAAAAGAGCCATGAAGCAAATCCCCAATTTTGTACC
>JAJFML010000229.1 GCA_021772195.1 Chlamydiota bacterium
ACCATGCACAACACTCGGAAAATTCTTTAAAAGATCGAATTCGAGCCATTCAAGTTTATCTTTTGCAAAACGCATACGGAAATCCCTCTAGTTTAATGATCCAGATATACATGACTAGAGCTGAAAAAAGCAAGAGGCTCTTACAAAATTAAAAAGAGACGAAATTCGAAAGGATCCTTTTCCACCATGACTTTTCCTTAAGCCAAAATTTTCCATCAACAGGCAGATGGTCCGAAGAGCCGCTTTGAGCGCCTTTTGGAACTATTAGCCTCCTGATCTCAGCCCTACCATCGAGCAACTTTCTTTCCTTTGGAAATAAGAGGTAATCAAACCTGGAAGTATTAGCCGTTTGCTCTGAAAACCATCCACTTGTCCCCCAAGTGCTTCTCTCCACAGTAATCCCTGGCACTTTTAACGGCTTATTTCGACCATGTTTCGCACGATCTTTTGCAATAATCCCTTTGGCTATTGAGGAGTCAGCGTAAGGACCATGATACCAGCTGCCACTCGGCTCTCTTAAGTCTACACCCATATGCAGATTATCAGATTCTAGATATTCAGACTCTCCTCTCGTCCTCTTTCCTGTTAAAGCATCGTGATCCTTCAGAAAAGGATCTTCAAACTCGCTGTTTAAAAAGGATTGGACTTCTCCTTCCGCCTGTCCCGTGCAATTATCTTCTCCCCACGCGGCGACACGGGAAGTATTTTAGTCTCCAGCAAAAATTTGCAAAACCCCTGTATTTTCTTCAAAGTCCTCTCTCATCATTTTTGCAACAGCTTTAAATTGTTTCAATCTAGCAGCTGATTTACCCTCACTCAACATCGATTGCGTATGCGCTCCATAGAGCATGACAGTTTTTTCTCCAAACTTCAAGCTTACCTTCAAAACACCCTTTGGGGCGCATGCTTTTTCAATATCAGGAATCATATCTTCAAACTTATGAAATGAAGCAGAATCAATGGGATGCTTACTTGCAACCATCATCCCGCTATTAAAACCGCTAACATGAGGGGCGACGCTATGAATGATATAGGGGTACTTTTTCTGCAATCCTTGACAAAGAGCCCAGCTAGCATCTTCATGAAACGCTTCCTGAAACACAATGACATCAGGCTGCGATGCATCATTTACAATACCCTCTGCCAATTCCCTCGCTCTTGTAATAGGATGCCGAAGATCATTAATCGAACTTAATCCTGAAGTGACAAAACCAACATTTTGCGTGCGTACGTGAAGGGGACTATTTTGTGTTAGAAGAGGCCTTTGCCCAACATCGCAATCACTATCTTTCATATAGCTCATAGCTGGTCGATATCCATGATCGATAAAGCGAAGAGGCATGGCCACAATTATTGATGAAAGCGCGAAAGGAATAGAAATGACAAAGAAAAAAATAGCGCCTACTCGAATCAGCTCGCTTTGTCATGTATAATCTTTATTTTTCCCTGGGTTAGGCATAATAGCCCTACCGAGGAGCTGAGCTGAAATGCGAGCAGGATAAAATAAAAATTCTGAAACCTTGTGAAGCCTCTCAGCGTGAACAGAGGTATGTGTAGTAAAATTTTTACTTGCCAGTTCATTGAGATTTTCCTGATTAAGAGCAACTTGATAACCCTTGGAATAATCTCTTTTCGCTAACTGTATGGACATATTTATTAAAACATTGTAATTATTTAGTAAATATAATAACACAATAATTAATACGACTAAATACTAAATAATTAACTATATAGTAAATGAAAGTGCATAGCCGCCATCAAATCCCTTCTCATCAGGAAGAATTTTATGTTCAGTTTTTTTCTTCAAGCCCAGATCTGTTGCAAAAGGAATCGTATCCTCATTTTCCTCTTCAGTAATGCTGCATGTCATATACCAGATTTCCCCATCTTCATTTAAAAGAGTTGCAGCATTTTCTAAAATACCTGCTTGCAGATCACTTAGAGCCTCCAAATGATGAGGTGTAAAGCGCCATCTAGCCTCTGCTCTTTTATGAAAGACGCCAGAATTTGAGCAAGGAACATCTAAGATAATAAGATCGAACTTCTCGTCACTCTTAAATTCCTCAGCCTTAGTTTCGCTAATCTGTGCTTTTATTTGGTACTTCTCAAGGTTTTCTTTGATACGCTTCAACTTATCTTCTGAGACATCATTTGCAAAAAGCTTTGCTTTGGGGAAGAGATCATGGGCTAAGATCAACTTACCACCTGGAGATGCACATAGGTCAAGGATTTTTTTAGGTGCAGTTTTCATCTTCGAGGCCAGCTCCTTCATCAAAAGATTTGGCGTCCCATTTTGAATATAAAGATCGTCTCTTTCGGACAACCTTTGCATGATTTTCTTATCCTTAATTCGGTAGATATCTTTTGAAACTCTCTCAATTCCCTTCTCCTTTTCCAGAGTTTTCCTTGCCCTAAACATAGGAAGGAAGATCTTATTTTGAATATCTAAGATCTTAATTGTCTTTTGCATACCATACTCTTCAATCAACTTTTTGATAAAATAAGGTGGATAGGAGTACTTAATCGACATATCAAAGGCATTTTTCTTATGAGGCAGCTTGTATGTAAAGCCCTCCAATTTTCGCAAATAGGCATTGAAAAAGTTTGCCTTTATCTTGCCAAAATTATTTTTGGCGATTTCTGTAGTTTCATTAACAATCGCATAGAGAGGAATCTTATCCATAAAGAAGTGCTGATAGAGTGCCGTTAGAAGAAGACGCATCTCTTTTTTTCGAAGTTTTAATTTTTTTTCCACGCGTTTTGCAATGAACTGCAGAGATAAAAGCCTTTTTACGGTTCCCGATGCAATTTCACGGGCGAGGGCATAATCTTCTCTTGAAAGATCCTTTTTGTGAACTTTTAGAACGTCATCGATAAGCTCGTTCTCAAAATTTGAGAGAGCAAGGAAAGCTAATTCTCTTGGATTCACAGTGAATAACCTGAGTTTAAATTAATATTTCTCGGTTGTAAGCCATTGATTCTGAACATATGCTTGAAACCAAACGCCCAGGCTCTCCTCTCTTTAAGGGGAAGCTCCAGGATCACAGAGAGCGCATTATCAAGTGTTACACCCATTTCAAATGGCTTTGAGCAAGCGATATTGCCCGAGCTCGATTTCTTTGTAAAGAAGCGATATTTATTAGAGCTAAGGGGACTTCTAAGTAGTCCTGGATAATACGCACTCTCTCAGCTACGTAGTCGATCACTTCCTGAGTAAAAGGAAGAGGCTAATGATTGTGAAAATGAGCACCTAGAATACTTCCCCAAGAAAGATGTTCAGAAATCCATGGGGTTTTTGTGCGCCTTGCTAAATGCTTCAATTTTTTGAGATATTCAAAATCGATGGTATCGCTTGATCCGGGTGCAAGTGTAGCACTATG
>JAJFML010000230.1 GCA_021772195.1 Chlamydiota bacterium
GAAAAACGATTAATTTCGAGGAGTTTTTGAGTCTCTGTCTCGAATTTCAGGAGTTCGTTTTTTCATCTCTTTATTACGCTCTTCTGGCTCTTTTGGATGAGGAAGGCGATTTTCCTTCTCTTCTTTGCGAGCTTTTTTGGCTTGTTTTTTCTGTTGCTTGATGGTTTGAGGCTTTTTAAGCTCAGCTTCCCAAGAAGTATTTTCCATCTCTTCTCTTCTGTAAGAGCGAGTGATTTTTCTAACAAGCTTTTTGATGTGATGTGGAAGATCTTTCATAATATTACTATATTGTTCCCTTTTTATTTTAATTTATAATAAAAAACAAATTATATCAAGTAATAATTATAATTTAGAGAATTCTTTTATTACTTTAAATACAGGAACGAAAAGCTGCCACTTATTTTCACGAAGACGAAGTGGCCCTTTCATATTGGGAGCCCATTTTGGAGGCATGACGACGTGTGCTCGTAGCCAGTCGGGTCTCCAGTGGCTAATGATCGATTTTCCAGCTAAGATAAGGGTAGGAATCTGGAGGTAGGAGGCGAGGTGGCCCGGTCCAGAGTCGTTGCCGATAAAGTAGCCTGATTCGTAGAGGAGCTCGGCAAGCTCTGAGAGCTTTGAGATGGAGGGGACCTCGATGCCATACTTTTCTGCAAAAGCCCAATCAGGGCGCTCTTTTGGACTTGTTGTAATTACAGGCAGGTAGCCCATTTTCTTAAGTTTTCGGCCAAGAGAGATGAATTTTTTGGGAGTCCAGTTTTTGATGCCCATAGAGCTAGATGGGTGAATAATCACTCGCTTAGGGTGTTTCTTATGGGTGAGGCCCTTTGGCGCTCTCATCCCTATCTCTTTAGGAGGCTCATCTAAACCCAGGATCTTTTGCATGGCCTCGCTTATATTTTTCACCATCGTCGTCTTCTCATCAAAGGCAAAATGGTCTTTCTCGAGAGGGGGATGCTTTTGTTTGCGATAGTTGTTGTAGAAGAGGATGATTCTTCTGCCTCTCTTCTCTAGTTCAGCTAGTCCCTTTGCTTGGTAGGAGTTCTCGTGTTGAACTACAATGATGTCAAACTCTTGAAACTTCTCTTCATATTCTTCTGGGGGAGGGCGGTTTTCGAACTTACAGTCTTTAAACCACTTACCAAAAGAACTTAAGTGGTTGTTGAACGTGGTGACGTCATAGCCTGCCTGTTTAAAGGCATGAGACGCAATCATCATAATTAGGCCATCGCCAACACCTGCAGCTGAAAATATAGCAACTCGTTTACTCATAAGGGGTATTTTCAAGTAGAGCTGTTTTAAAATCAAGATCCTAGGGATTAGCTTTTCAGAAAATGAGTCAGGTAGTGATGAGCGCCTATGCCATTTTCTGCAAGAAGACTTTCCAAAGGGCTGGCATGTGCCATTGATCTAGCCGCTTCGTTATTAAAGCTTAGCCTGTTATTTTCATCGCAACAAGAGGCTAGAGAAGCGTCAAATGGAATAAGAGCGTCGTTGGGGTGAAAGGTGACTAGGCGATCTCCATTCATTTGTCTAAGAGCTCTTTTACCATCTAACTCCCAGCCTAAAAGGTAGACTGGGTAGGCGATAAATAGAGCTACTATTAGCTTAGTAATTCTTTTGACTAGAGATCCAAGGCGCCCGATGTAGATTTGTTTAGTAAGTAAGCTGTAGATAGATTTAAAAGTGCGGTCTCCAATATATTTTCCAGTTGCCTCTGGATGAAGAGCTTTTACTTTGGCTGCAATAGCGCCTCCAAGAGAGCTGCCAAAGAAATGTATCTTATCCAGGTCTATTTGTAGCTGATTCCGTACATACTGAAAAACGCTATCTCCATCGAGTACCAGATCATCTATGCTCCAAGTTTTTTGATATCCTCGGTAGTTAAATGTGGCAACGTTGAGACCGTTCCTTAATAGATGATTTCTTAGATTAAAATATACGTTATCATTATTTCCTAAGGGATTAAAGAGAATGACAGTAGGGGTTATATGCGAAAAATCTCTTTGAGTAGCTATCCTAGCTTGTATTTTAACCTGATCAGGAGTGAGGATTTTTCCAACTGCATTGTTAGGCGTTATATGAGATCTTGGATTGATGATTGCTGCAATCAGAGAATTGGGAAGACAGAAAAGACAATGATAGACCTTGCTGATGATCGTTGATAGAAAGTTATTTGGAAGATGGTTTAATTGAGAGTTTTCCTCTTGCCAGCGGGCGCGGAAGGTAGCGTCTATTGCCATATTTTTTCTTAAATTTTTTTGCAAAGAAAGTAATTGGATTGAGTAATTAATTCAAGTGGGGGTTAGCTTCTAGATCTGGGCTCGAATAGGATGGCTTTTGCTGAAGAGCCATCTAGCCTCAGGCGAAGGATGTTTGAGTGGAAATCTTTACTCTCTGCACATCTTTCCATTAGATTGATGGCGCCGGTCTCTTCTGTTCCAGGAATTAGGACTTCTTCAGAGATGGGCTCATCTTGGAAATTGAGAGCGGTCAGCTCTAGGAACTTTGTGCCGGGAAGCTCATGCAAAAGAAGTAAAACACCTTCATGAGAGGAGGGGAGAACTTCTAGGAGTCTGCCCGTTGCGATATTCGATGTAATGCGCACTTTTAGGATCTTTTTTAGCTGGCTTGCAAAGGAGTTCGGACATTTGAGCTGTTTCAAAAGAGGGCCATAGATCTCTTTTGCTCTTGGCAGATCAAATTGGTTCTTCTTTTCTAGGGAGTTGTAGAGCAGGCTGACAGCTCCTCGCGCGCTCCATCTCATATCTTTAGAGTCGTATTGTTTTGTCTCTTTCTCGCTAAGTGGAAGGGCTCCTACTAGATCCCAAGCAGAGATCGAAAAGGCGCCAGGCTGCATAGCGTTGAAGAAAGCAAAGAGAAGGTGGGCTTTCTTTATTTTTTTGACCTGCTCTTTTGTGAGCCTGGTGATATCTTTGATTCCCAGTGCTGCAGCAATGAGTGATGCGGTTGTTCCATTGGGACCTGCTTCGTTTTGAATGTTATAGTTGCCAAGTGATAGGGCTTTTTTGTCTTCCAGCTCAATTTTTCGTGAGAGGTCGAAGCCATTTAGGGAGCCGCCTTGGTAGGAAAAAAGGCTGTCTGGTAGATCGCGAAGTTGATTTTGAGTATAGTTAATGCCGTCAGCATTTTGAAGTGCGTGCACTAGATGAATGGGCTGTAGGCGGTATTGCCTCATCAAATCGTAATTAATTCTGAGAAGGTCTACGTTTTGATAGATGAAGGCATTAATAAGAGCCGACCTTGAAGAAAAGTCATAAGAGAGATCAGCGCCATTTTCAAGATAGGCTTTGATCGCCAAATATCCTAGATTGACCTCTTGAAAAGAGAATCCTCCGAGTTTTCTGATGAGTTGTGCAATCTGATCCGACGCAGTCAGAGATAGGGGATGGCCTTCAGACCATGCTTTTCTTGCATTTTCTGACATCTCAATTCCAAGAAAGGCATTTGCATCGATACGAACCATTTGATTCTTCAGGATGCTAATGGAGGAGATGACATCTCCTGCAACTAATCGGTTGGCGGCAAAGGAAGGGTCGAGCCAGTTGAGTGTGGGCTCGGCTGACTTGAAGTAGTGGAGATAAACCCATCTTCGATTTACTCCATCTGTGCCTTTGATTTGTTTTGTGATCGACCAATTGGTCTCTTTCATGTCAGGAAAGATTACATGTTCTAGCGGCCCTGTGATATAGCCTTGCTTTCTCAAGAACTCAACATCCCTCAAAGAGAGGTTTGCACTTAACTCATCTTTTTGCACTTTCGGCAAAGTTTCCCAATCCTTTTCCTCAATACTCACCATGTGATAGAGGCCGGGATAATCTCGGTAATTCTTAAGAGCTAAATGGAAGTCGGGGCCAAGTCCTGTGTGTCCTGGAATAAGATTCCCAATGATCATGCCTTCATTTTTTTTCGCTCTTTCTACCATCTTGAGATACTCGGGGTAGGTGCCAAACTGAGCATCTATTTGATATGCTGTACGGTCAAAACCGCCATCGATAGAAGGACTCTTTTCAAGGCCACCTGCTCTTTTCATTGGGCCGGTATTGATAGCCTGAATGCCTAGCTGCTCAAGTGCATTCCAGAGATCATTACTCCCTAAAAACTCTAAGACAGATACATCATCTTCTGTAATGAGAGAATAAGGATAGATAGAGATCCAATTAGGCGCTCTTTCAAGAGGAGTTTTGGCGTTGGGGCGCGCATAGGGGTATTGCCACTGTGAAGATTTTCCCGAGTAGTCTTTTGCGAGTCTGTCTGCAGAAAAGAGCATCGATTCTTTGACAAGATGGTCGATGTCATTTGCAAATAGAGAGAAAGAGATAAAAATAACGCTTAAGAACTTCACAGAAAAAAGACCTCCTTTTCATATACATAAAAGGGAGGCCTTCCTTAAGTCAAGTAAGATCTATTCTTCTTCTGCGTTTCCTACGAGTGCTTCTGATAGAAGAACGACTCCTGCAGTCGAGACGGCATGAATCAAGCTGTTTTTAACAACCTTTGCAGGATCGATAATGCCAGCTTTGACAAGGTCTTCTACTTTTCCTGTCTCTGCGTTAAATCCCATGTTTGTTTTTAGGGAAAGAACCTGGTCTAGTAAAACGGAAGGCTCGCATCCTGTGTTTTCCACAATCTTTCGAAAAGGAGCCTCGCATGCTTTTATGAGCATTAGAGCGCCAATTTTCTCATCGCCCTCCAATTCTAGTTTTGCAAGATTTGCAGATCTTAGAGCTGCAATTCCGCCACCTGGCAAGGTGCCCTCTTCAATCGCAGCTTTAGCTCCGCTCAAGCTATCTTCAAAAATGCGCTTTTTTGCCTTCGCTTCGGATTCGGTATGAGCACCCACGCGGATGACTGCTACGCCGCCGGAGAGTTTTGCTCTTCTTGTCTCTAGCTTTTCTTTGTCATAATCACTTGTGCAGTCACTTAATTCGGCTTCAATTTGGCTGATCCTTGTCTGAATTTGATCCTTTTTGCCCTTGCCGCCAACAATTGTTGTATTATCTTTTGTGATGATGACTTTTTCACATGTGCCGAGATCGCTTGGTTGAACATCTTTTAGTGAGAGTCCTACATCTTCTGAGATAAAGCTTGCGCCAGTGAGTACTGCAATATCTTGAAGAGCTGGCTTTTTGTTGTCTCCAAATCCAGGTGCTTTAACAGCGCAAACTTTAATTGTTCCACGTAATCTATTCATCACAAGTGTTGAGATTGCATCGCCATCAACGTCGTCTGCTATGATTAGAAGGCTTTTTCCGGTTGATGCGGCATCTTGAAGGATTTTAAGAATTTCTTGAGCAGAGCCAATTTTTCGATCTGTTACTAGTATATGCGCATTTTCAAGCTCAGCTGTCATTTTTTCACTATTGGTGCAGAAATAGGAGCTGATATAGCCTCTATTGAACTGCATTCCCTCGAGAATATCCATCACGGTCTCTGTGCTTTTTCCCTCTTCAATAGTTAAAACACCTGATTTGCCTACTTTTTTTAAGCCGCCTGCGACCTGTTTTCCA
>JAJFML010000024.1 GCA_021772195.1 Chlamydiota bacterium
AAGGATAAAGTGCATGAAATATTCAGTCTTTCCTTGAGATTAAAAGAAAATTTACGTTATCTATTTATTGAAATAGGACAACAGATGGCATACACAAGAGTCGTGATTATTGGAGGGGGATTTGGCGGCCTCAATCTTGCAAAAAAATTAGGAAACACCAAGCTAGATGTCTGGCTCATCGATAAGACAAACCACCATCTCTTCCAACCCCTTCTCTATCAAGTAGCCTCAGCTGCCGTCTCACCCGCAGATATAGCCGTACCCATCCGTGAAATCCTCTCTCCCTATGAAAATATTACTGTCATGATGGGAGAGACTGTCAAAATCGACAAGAAAGCTCGTGAAATCACGCTAGGAAATGGCGACAAAGTTGGCTATGACTATCTCATCTTAGCCGTAGGCGCTCGTCACTCTTATTTTGGAAAAGATGAATGGGAACAGTTCGCACCCGGCCTAAAAACATTACAAGACGCTCTCAAACTTCGAGAAAAAATCCTCTTCTCCTTTGAAAAGGCAGAGAGATGTGACAGTATATCGGAAGCCAAAAAATATTTAAATTTTGTAATTATAGGTGGCGGTCCAACAGGCGTAGAGTTAGCTGGCGCCATTTCGGAAATTGCCTATGATACAATGCTCAAAAATTTCCGCAGAATCGATGTCAAAAAAACAAAAATCTATCTCGTCGAGGGCTCTTCACATATTCTACCCATCTATCCGGAAAGCCTTGCAAGATGTGCCCAAAAATACCTTGAAGGCTTCGGCGTCAATGTCCTCGCAGGAAAAAGAGTTACTGAGATCACAGAAGAGGGCGTCCATATTGGAGACACCTTCATCAAAACAACCAACATTATCTGGGCAGCTGGAAACCAAGCCTCCCCTCTTTTAAAAGAACTAGAATCTAAGCAAGATAAAGCCGGAAGAGTCATCGTAGACCCTGACTTAAGCTTAAGCGATCACCCTGAAATCTTTGTCATTGGAGATGCTGCAGCTGTCGAAGGCCCAACCGGAGCCTATCTACCCGCTCTTGCGCCCGTTGCAATCCAAGAGGGTAAATATGTAGCTGACATTATCAAAAAGAATATTCCCAAAGCCGAAAGACCTCCTTTCAGATACTCGGATAAGGGCTCGATGGCAACGATAGGAAAAACAAAAGCCATCGGCATGTTTGGCAAACTCCAATTTAAAGGATTTATCGCTTGGCTTGCCTGGTGCTTTGTCCACATCATGTATCTTGTAGGATTCAGAAACCGCTTTATCGTCGTCTCTCAATGGCTTTTTGCCTACTACACCCAGAGAAGAGGCGCAAGACTTATCAATCGAAGCATTGAAGAGGAACTTCCTCAAAGATCTGAGCACTAAACAGTAGAATCTTTCAATAATTCAACGATTCGATCAGCCAAATCACTAGAACTCTTCCCTTCCTCCCCTAGCAATTGCTCATTTACTCTGCGAATTTTCGCATCATTTCTTTCATCAGAAAGTTGGTATAGAGCAATTAGAATCCTGATCTTTTCTTCTCCACTCATTCTATCCAAAGGCAAGCTCTTGATCTGTTTCATAACACTTTCTCGGCTACTTTGATCTAAAATAGTTAAGATAGTGATACACTCCTCAATCGCCAGAAAAGATACTCTAGATATTAAAAAACAGGGAGCATATTTTAAAAATTCTGATCTTGACTTTTCCGTTACAAGACCTAATAGCTCTAATAGTGTATAGATACTTGAAGAATCCAAATTAACTTCTCTGAGAAGGCTCAAAAATTTTATGATTTTTGCTTTTTCTTTTTGAGGCACACAGGCCAATAAACCTTGAATCTTTCTCTCTGCCATTTGAGAGGCATCTAATTGTGAAAAAAAGGGAGAGGCCATAGATTTTTGAGGTGATTGACATTTTATAAGTGAAAAAACAGCGGCAACTCCCCCAAGTGCAACTAGTGCAAGTTTCACCGTTTTATTTTCTTCAAAATAAGAATAACTGGCAGAAAAAAACTTAAAGCCAGCAGATACAATCCCTGAAGAATTAGATACGAAGTTAAGAGTCATTTTATATCTCCTCAATGAATGAGCAAAAATTATACATCAAAGCCAGTTTTTTTTAGAGAAAAAGAGTACTATTTTGAGCAAAAAATGATGACTCATGAGATTAAAAAGAGACCCCTATCATCTAACATTTTGGAAAGAAAACCCCGTTTTGCTCTACGCTCTTTTCTTCCTTCTTGGCATCGCTTTTAAAATTAGCTTTCATCTTGTTCTTCTGGTCCTCCTGATCCCACTTATGATTAGCTGCACTAAACGCTCAATTTTGGGCGCTCTTTTTTTTCTTCTAGCTCTTTTTTATGCAGAAAATGATCATGATCTTTCTTCACCCGAAAAGATAAGCGGCATCTTCTACACAAAAAAAATCTCTCGATTTCGTTCTCATTTCAAAAGCGGCACCACCTATGAGGGCGACCTTGTAACTGATAAAGGGAAATTTCCTACTCGCACCTATTTTAAGGGGAAAAAGCGTGTGAGAGGAGATGTCTTAATCAAAGGCATCTTAAAAAAAAATGGCCCCTTTAGATATTCACTAAAACCCACCTCTTTTAAAGAGATTAAAAGCGGCTTTTCAATTCCCTATTTTCGATATTCACTGAAGGAAAAAGCGAAAAGATTTATCAAGAAGCATACTTCAAAAGAATCATCCGATCTCTTTTCGGCGCTCTTTCTTGGTGATCTTCAAAATAAACGAATGAGATACGCCTTTCAAAGGCTAGGAATCTCTCACCTACTTGCCATATCAGGCTTTCATTTTGCGCTTATCTCATGCCTTATCTTTTTTCTAACAAGATGTTTTTTTTCAAGACTGACCTCACTTTGTCTCCTTCTTCTTCTCACTTCTTGCTATGTTTTTTTTCTCGGTTTTTCCGCCTCAATTTTTCGCGCCTACATCGTTTTATTCTGCCTTGTATTAGGAGAAATTTTTGGAAAAAAGACATCGATCTACAACCTTTTGGGCATATCTGCCCTCATTGAAATGATCATTAACCCTCCCATTATCCTTAACATTGGTTTTCAGCTCAGCTTCATAAGTTGCTTCTCTCTCCTTTTCTTTGCCAAATACTTTGAGCGAGCGCTCTTTCTCCTTTTCCCTAAAAGAAGCTTGAACGATATCAAAAATTTGAATCTGCTCTCACAAAACGCCCATCTCTTTGCTGCTTTTTTTCGAAAAGCGCTTGCGATCACCCTCTCGGTAAACCTTGCCATCATTCCCCTTCTCCTTTTCTATTTTCACACATTCCCAATCATAGGCCTCCTCTACAATCTATTTATCCCGCCCTAAATTGCTCTATGCGCCCTTCTTTTTTTCCTCTTTCTTCC
>JAJFML010000231.1 GCA_021772195.1 Chlamydiota bacterium
ACCTAAATAAATAAAGCTCTTTAGCAGGCGCCAAAAGTCCCTGTATGACTTCGATGAACATCTATGGCAGCTTCAATAATTGCTCCTGTCATCCCTTTTTCTTTCTCTGTGGTCTCTGTGTTCTCTAGCGAACCATGTTCGCGGGTGGTAAAAAAAATATGAAAAAGACTTTAATTATTGGTTGGGGAGCTCGGCAGGGCTGCTGGCTATTTTAGGGATAGCATCACTCAAGTTTCATTAGATTGAGATTGTTCTTGAAGAACTTGATCTGCTGTCTTGTTGTGGATGTTTGGGATGTCTTTTCTTGCACCCTTTTGAATTAAGAGATCTGCTATCTCATTTTGTCCTAGAGCTAAAGCATAATTCAGTGGGTTTGTCTCACGAGCAAACTGATCTTTCATATCTAGTGTCATATAGAGGTTGATATATGCATTCTCATTTTCTGAGTCTAATTTAGCGCCTTTCTTAATCATTAGCTTTACTAAATCAAGGTCGCCTTTTTTAATCGCTTTCAAAAACTGATCGTTATCTGTCTCGGAGTATGTAAACTCACCGATGAATTTTCTGTTTGTTTTGTTCCCGCTGTGAATAATCGATTTTCTGGCAGTTGATAGGATTTTATGACATTGCTGGTTTCTTGGAAGAACAACGATAAATGTGCTAGCTAGAGTGTAAAGTCCTACAGCAGCTAGAAATGAAATAATGTGTAATTTTATACGCGTGCCGCAGGTAAGTTTGTTTTCTGCTTTAATGGGCGCGGGATTTACTCTGTGGTTAAAACTTCTGGTGATAGTTCTGAAGGTTGTCATTTTAATTCACTTTGTTTTGTTTATTGTTAAGTTAGTTATATTATACATAAAGTATATTTTAATTTAAAGTAATTTCTATTTATTATATTTGCAAGTGACTTTGTGTGAGCAGGTTATAAAAACAGTGTGATTAACCAATAACCTTGGTAGTATTACCAAAAATAGTGGTGGATTTATGAAAAAGTCATTAATTATTGGGTGGGGGCGAAGCGGCAGAACTGCTGGCGCATTTTTAAAAAAGCTCGGAAGAGAGTTTGTCGTCTTTGACGACAACTCGGAAGTCTCCGACTTGCCAACACTTGGAACAATCTACTTAAGTGATATTAATCAGATCATTTTATCTCCCGGTTTTGATCCCAGATGCACATTTATTGATGAGGCGAAAAAGAGGGGGATTGAAGTCATTGGTGAGATGGAATTAGGGCTTAAGTATGTGAAAAATAGATGTATCGGCATTACGGGCACAAATGGCAAGACAACAACAACTCTTCTATGCGCACATTTTTTAAATCAAAGCGGCATCAAGGCTGTTTGTTTGGGGAATATTGGCACGCCTCTTACTGAATATCTACTAGATCCCGGTGCTGAAATTCTAGTTTTAGAGTTTAGCTCTTATCAGATAGAAACTCTCAAATCGCGCTCCTTAGATGCTGTAGCTATTTTAAATATCTCGCCTAACCATCTTGATCGCTATGACTCTTTTGAACACTATCGTGATACAAAGTTGAGGTTGAAGGAGTTTTTAAAAGAGGACGGTCTTTACATTGAGGGCAAAGATTGTACGGAGTTTGTAGAAGGTATTCATCCTGAAAATTATGGAGTGGCAAAGAGGTTAGCTTCTCACATGAGAGCGAAGAGTTTTTCCATGGATGGTTTTAAAAGGCCTGAGCATAGGCTCTCTTTTGTCTGTGAAAAAGAGGGAGTGTCTTTTTATAATGACAGCAAGTCAACAAATGTAGAATCGGTCATTTTTGCAGTAGAGTCTATTGAGGATCCCATCATCTTAATTTGCGGGGGAGTGCACAAAGGTTTTCCTTATGCGCCTTGGAAAAAAGCGTTTCAAAAAAGGGTTAAAAGAGTCTATGCAATTGGAAACAGTGCGAAAAAAATCGCTAAAGAGTTAGAATCGGATTTTGATATCATTTTTGCAGACTCTTTAGAAGATGCTGTAAAAAAAGCTTATCTTTCTGCAGAAAAAAATGATACGATTCTGCTTTCACCTGGATGTTCGAGTTTCGATCACTTTAAAAACTACGAACACAGGGGAGAAGAATTTATACGTATCGCTAATAACCTTGGGAGTCTAAAGCTATGAACCGCCGTGATACCATTATCATTGCTATCTTAATTAATGCAGGACTATTGACCGTTTTATTCATTACGGCGCTAACTACGAGCGAAGAGGAGCTGATTCAAGCAAATCCCTCTTTTGCAAAAGCTCCTGAAATAAGACGCGAAATAAAAGCTCCTCCTCCAAAATTAGCCCCTCCAGTTGTAGCTATGCAAGAAACCCCTCCTCCTGAGGTTGTGGTTCCAAAGCCCGTTTTGAAGAAAGAGATGCCTGTTCTTAAACACAAACTGCCGATGCCAGCAGAAAAGAAAGAAACAGTCGTTGTAGCTAAGCCGGTTCTCAAAAAGGCAATGCCTCAGCCATCAGTTAAGACTAAAGAAGTGATTGTGAAGAAAGGCGACAATTTAGAGAAGATTGCAAAAGCACACAGCACCTCTGTGAAAGAAATTATTAGCATGAATAAATTGCCGAACAGCTTTCTTCGAATTGGTCAGGTTTTAAAAGTACCATCAAATGGAAAGGTGCAAGCTGCAGTTGTTAAAAAGAAAGCGGAGCCTGAATTCGAATATTACACAGTCAAAACAGGCGACAATCCTTGGACGATTGCAATGAAGCATCATATCAAAGTGGAAGAACTTCTCCGCATCAACAATCTGGATGAGAAGAAGGCACGCAGATTGAAGCCGGGTGATAGACTACGTATTCGCTAAAATGACGAAATACTCCTACCTTCTGACTGCTAGCATTCTATTTCTTTTTGCAATTGGCCTTGTCATGGTTTTCAACACGACATCTGCCGAATTCATGGATAAGGGAATGTATGGAAGAACCCATCAGGCCCTTTACAAGCAAATTCTCTATTCTTGCATGGGTGCATCCATGGGATTCATTCTCTTTATGTTAGGAAGAGACAGGTTCATTAGGCTCATTCCTTTTTTATTCTATGTTTGCGCTATCTCTTTGGCTCTTGTTTTTGTGCCAGGCATTGGTCAGGAAATTAATGGCGCTTAGAGATGGATTGGTTTTGCGGGTTTTTCGTTGCAGCCGTCGGAGTTTGCGAAATATATTTTCCCCTTCTATTTCATCTATCAGATCTCAAAGTTGAAAGAGGTTAGTTTAAAGCAATTTTTGCGCTTGATTGGCATTATTGGAATTCCGCTTGTGCTCATTTTGATTGAGCCAGACAATGGAACAACCGCAATTATTCTGTTCACAATGATGATCCTCTTTATTTTGACGAGAATTAAATGGCTCTATTGGACACTGCCACTTACGCTTGTTGTTGTAGCTGGCGGGATTGCAGCGTACAACATGCCGCACGTTCCCGATCGT
>JAJFML010000232.1 GCA_021772195.1 Chlamydiota bacterium
TCCTATCTTCAGACTTCAAGAATGGATTTACATTTAGTACGCGTACTCTGCTTTTTTATCGGAAACTTTTGCGTTTGGTACAGCCTCTCTAGAATCTACCTCGTCAACATCTCCCTTTTAGTCTCGGCAACACCTCTGATGATTCCGCTTTTAACTTTTCTCTTTTTCAAGAAGAGAATTGGCAAACTGAAGCTCATTACTATTTTAATTGGATTCATTGGAACTGCACTCATTATTAATCCCCAGATGGAGCCTCTAAAACTTGCGCACCTATTAGCCATCATTCTCCCCGTTACAGCTGCCGTCTCCCTTCTTTCCATCAATAAGCTATCTGAAAAAGACAACACGATCACCATCCTCTTCTACTACGCTGGCCTCTCTTCTCTTCTCTCGTTTCTCGTCATGATTCCAAAGTTCCATACTGTTGCTCCCGAAATGTGGTTCTATTTAGGAGCAATCGCCATCTCATCGACCCTCTTTCAACTATTTACGACGAAAGCCTATGCGACAGGAAACCCTCAAGACATCAGTCCTGTCACCTATTTTGATGTGATCTTCTGCTCTCTATTTGGGTGGGGTATTTGGGGTGAAAAACTGACGCCCATCATCTTTTTTGGAAGTTTCATGATCATACTAGCTGGGCTCTATATCATCTTTGAAGAGAAGCTCACTCCCCTTTTCACAAAAAGAAAAAAACTTTCTTCTTAACTTTCTTTAAAAATACCTTGACAAATTCTTTAACACCCACTACGTTACTTGTACTTTATTTTTAAAGTGAGGTAACCTATGAATCGTTGGAAAAAATTATTATCAGGCAATAGAGTAAAAGCAAAAACTAACGTTTGCACATGCAAACATGGTCATTGCGGCTGCTGGAATAAGCAGTTAAAGAATAAAATTATGCGCTTTTTGGAGAAGAACAATACTTCGAATTAACTTTCAAAAAGAACCACATCATTTAGATCCTAGAAAGAGTAGAGACATGGGCTCCTCTGCAATGTCTTTTCTCCTTTTTTCAGGTCTAACTAAACTGGAAGCAAATGGACAGGTCTCTCTTTGTTTGGCTGACTCTGTCTGCATTTCAGATGATTTGATGTGCTATACTTTCACTCTAAAAGAGACACAATTTAATGATGGGTCTCAGCTTACAGCAAGAGATTTTGAAAGGTCTTGGAAAGAAGCTCTAGCGCCTAAATTCGCATGCCCCTGCGCGCACAACTTCTTTCCCATTAAAAATGCGGAAAAGGTCAAAAAAGGCATTGTTGATCCCGATCTATTAGGAGTAGAAGCTATTGATGAAAAAACTCTTTTCATCGAACTAGAGCACCCTACCCCTTACTTTTTGGAGCTGATGTCTTTTTGTCCCTTCTTTCCCGTGCCAAAATATTTTGATCCCTCCAAAAAAATTGTCTCAAATGGACCATTTAATCTCAAAAAGTGGAATAAAAACACCTCCATTGAGCTGGAGAAAAACCCTCTTTATTGGGGGCAAAAACATGTCAAACTAGATGGCATTCATATCTCCATTATTGAAGATCAAAATTTAGCTCTACAAAAATATGAACAAAATGAACTTGACCTTATCGGCGATCCCCTCTCTCCCCTTCCTTCCAGATCACAATCACAGTATATCGAAGAGAAGAGAATTAGTCCGATTGTAGGCTCCTATTTCTTAGCCTTCAATTGCAATGTTTTTCCCTTCAATAATCTCAATATTCGAAAGGCCTTCTTTCACCTCATTCCAAGAAATGACATTCTAAACAACCTGACTGGCAACCACTACCAAAAGACGATCTCCCCCATTCCAGGAATTCTCTACGGTAATGAAAACAGGGTCGAGGCCGAATGCGATGAGAAAAATGCCCTTTTCTACTTTCGAAAAGGTCTCAAAGAACTCAAGCTTAAACCCAAAAATATCAAACTCGACTTTCTCTACGAATGCAATGACCTCTCTAAACAAATCATTAATGCTATAAAACAGCGCATAGAAGAAACTTTTGAAATTGAAGTTAATTTCCATGAAATGAATTTCAAAGGGATTAGCGACCGCCTTCTTCGTAAAGACTTCGAAATAGCACTTACCTGGTGGGTAACGCAGTACAAAGATCCAATGAATTTCTTCGAAAGATTCAAGTACAAAACCATTAGTAAAAACTTCTCTGGCTGGGAAAATATTGAATACATTCTCCTTCTAGATAAAGCATCCAAGATGACTCATTCACAAAGAAGGATGAAAATTCTCGAAAAAGCCGAAAAAGTCTTTATGGATGACTATCCGATCGCACCCATTCTGCAGTTTCACTTCTCCTTCCTGCAAAAACCACATGTCAAAGGCGTGACAATATCTCCAGTGGGAAGTATCCACTTTGACAGAGCCTTTATCGATCAAAAAGCCCTCCCTAAAAAAAAAATAGAAAAATCTGAATACCATCTAGTCTAGACAAACCTTTTCTCAAATGCTATCCTATTTTTATGACTGATATACCACCACTTGCCGGCTGGCCTGGCCATTTACCCGAACAAGATCCTACAACAGCCATTGTCTTTGTCTATCAAGACCTGCAAGAGCTCCATGAGAATTTGAAGCTCGTAGATAACGAAGCATGGCTGACTAAATTTGAAAAAAATGCGCTTGATCTAGACCTTGAGCTAGAAGAGTATCAGCATACTTCTGACCCCGAAGTTCTAAGTATTCGAAACTGGTTTAAAAATGCTCGCGTTAAAGGAAATTCTCTTAGCGACGCTCTAATGACCGATTTCAAGGAAGTGAAGCGATTCCTCAAAACGCTTATTAAAGAGGACTACGAGAGCTTAGAATCTCTAATGGGCCACTTTGAGCAGTACTTGAGCAACAAATCCCTGTAAACATTTTGAAGCAGAAGAGTTTATCTGCTAAAAGAATTTTCATCCTGAAAATTCTCTTTACGTTGATTATTTCCAAGACCGTAGCTTTCTCATGCCCTGCATAAAAATTCTCTGATAGCATTGAAGAGCACTCAATGGACAAATCGGTTT
>JAJFML010000233.1 GCA_021772195.1 Chlamydiota bacterium
CATTTGTTTATACGTTGATGGATGTTGAGGAATTGAGATTTTCTCCCGATCAAAAATTATTTTATCTCACGCAAACGACACTGAGCTTAGATGATGTGAAAGAGATAGCAGAAGCTCTTCAAGAAAAGTTCCCTCAAATAGAAACTCTGCCCTCCTCTTCAATCTGTTATGCAACGACAAACCGTCAGATGGCTCTTCGTGAAATCACTGATCAGACCGATCTTGTCCTTGTTGTGGGCGATCCAACAAGTTCAAACTCTAACCGCCTTTGTGAGGCAGCAAAGAATAGAGGGATTACAGCCTATCTCATCAATAATGAATCAGAGATTCAAAATGAGTGGCTAGAAGGCGTTAAAGTAATTGGCATGACAGCAGGAGCGTCTACTCCTGAAGATATTGTTCAGGGTTGCATTAAGCGCCTTAAAGATCTCGGAGTCAATACTGTCGAAGAGGTGATCTACAAAGAGGAAAACGTCTTCTTCCAATTACCTAAGACAGTTTTAGTCTAGGTGACAAGCACCCAAATGATCTCTATTAATTTCTTTTAGTTTAGGTTCCTTTTCAGAGCATGCAAAAAGAGCTTTGGGACACCTGGTGTGAAACCGACATCCGGATGGCGGGGTCAACGGTGAAGGAATATCACCTGCAAGGATGATGTTTGATTTTCTTTTGCGAGTATTGAGTTCAGGATAGGAGGAGAGAAGGGCTTCTGTGTAGGGATGTTTTGGATTATTAAAGAGTTCCTCTGTTGGTGCTAGTTCTACAATTTTCCCTAAATACATCACAGCCACTCTTGTCGAGATGTGCCTTACCATGGCAAGGTCATGTGCAATAAATAGATAGGTAAGACCTAACTCTTTTTGTAAGTCTTCAAGAAGGTTCATGATTTGTGCTTGGATAGAGACGTCAAGAGCTGAGATGGGCTCATCACAGACGATGAATTTAGGGCTCAGTGCTAGTGCTCTTGCAATTCCAATTCTCTGGCGCTCACCCCCGCTAAATTCATAAGGATATTTTTGTTTAGATCTTAGGGGGAGCCTTGTAAGGTCAAGAAGTTCATCTACCCTACGGTTTTGTTCATTTTTAGGAAGCGTACGATGAATGAGCAGAGGCTCTGATATGATCTCTTCAACTGTAAGCTTTGGATTTAATGAGGAGTAAGGGTCTTGAAAGATAATCTGCATATCTCTTTGTACGAGCTTTCGCTCCTTTCTAGAGATGTCATTTATGTCTTTATCTTCATAGTAGATTTTTCCTGATGTGGGTTTGTGAAGCCTTAGAAGCATTTTTCCTAAGGTCGACTTGCCACTTCCCGACTCACCTACAAGCCCAAGAGTCTCTCCGGCTTTGATCTCAAAGCTGACATCATCTACTGCTTTTAGAAGTTTTTTACGGACGCGAAAGTGCTTCTTCAGGTTTTTTACTTTTAACATTTTTCTTTTCTTTATCATTTAGGAAACAGGCAGATTGTTGGTATCTACTATGTTTAATTAGTTGAGGTTCTTTTATAGCGCAGATATTCATAGCAAAAGGGCAGCGATTAGCAAAAGCGCATGCATTTTGGTTAGAGCTAAGAGGTGGCAAAGATCCGGGTATAACTTCTAAGCGCTGGTGTTTAGAATAGGCAGGATGCGATCTAAGAAGCATTTTTGTGTAAGGGTGCTTTGGTTTTTCCAGGATTGTTTTCATCTTTCCCATCTCGACAATTTTCCCCGCATACATTACCATTACTCGGTCACAAAATTGAGAGACGACTCCAAGATCATGCGTGATGAAGAGGATGCTGATATTTTGAAGTCTTTTTAGAACAGAGAGAATCTGAGCTTGTATTGTGACATCTAGAGCAGTGGTAGGCTCATCTGCAATAAGAATTTTAGGCGGAGGTGAAAGGGCGAGTGCAATCATTGCTCTTTGGAGAAGTCCTCCAGATAGTTCATGGGGATATTGGTTATACCTTAGTTCAGGATCGTTGATACCAACTAAGTGGAGGGTCTTTAAAACCTCCTTTTTTGCCTCTTTTCTGCCTAGTTTTGTGTGCATCAGAAGCGATTCTATGATCTGTTTTCCAATGCGCATGGTTGGATTAAAAGCAGAAAAAGGGTCTTGAAAGATAATGCTGATCTCTTTTCCTCTCACATGTCGCATCTCTTTTTCAGGAAGTAGAGAGAGATCTTTATCTTCAAAGAGTATCGATCCTGTTTTAATATAGGCCTGTGATTTTGGAATGAGCCTGAGAAGAGAATGAACTGTGAGCGTTTTGCCCGATCCAGATTCTCCTACAATTCCTAGAATCTCATTCTCAAAAAGATCAAAAGCAATATTTCTAACTGCAGAGGTACCATTACTTAAAGCCACTGTAAGATCTTTCACTTCCATCAACTTTTTCATAAAGAATGACTCCTTTGGGGGTCAAACGTATCTCTAAGCCCATCTCCTATGGCGTTGAAGGCATAAATAGTCAGGGAAAGAATGATCGCGGGAAAAATAAGTCTCCAAGGGTAATATTGCAGAGCGTCAACGCCTTCAGAAATAAGGATTCCCCAGGAAGCTGCAGGAGGATGAAGGCCTAGACCCAAAAAGCTGAGGAATGATTCGGTGAAGATGGCAGACGGAATAGAGTATGTGACGGTCGTGATGATGATCCCTAGCGAGTTGGGAATGAGGTGTTTTATAATGATACGGCTTTTGGAGGAGCCAAAAACAAGAGCTGCTTGGACGAAATCGCGTTCCTTTACTTCTAACAATTTGGATCTAACAATTCTTGCCATATTAATCCAGCCTGCAAGCGTAAGTGCAAGCATTATGGAAAAGAGGCCATTTCCAAAAACTGTGATGAAAAGAATCATCATCAAAATATGTGGAACAGCATAAAGAACGTCTGAGAATCTCATCATGATTTCGTCTATTTTTCTGCCAAATAGCGCAGATAGGCTTCCATAGAGAACTCCAACTACAAGATCGA
>JAJFML010000234.1 GCA_021772195.1 Chlamydiota bacterium
AACATATTTCAATAATGCCTTTAGTTCATTCGAAAGAGCAGTTAAATCCTTGCTCATCTGATCACAATGAGGACCACGATCAACCTGAATTTGAATAAGAGTTTGGTAGTCCTCCATGGCATTTCCTGCAATTGTCTTTAAACTAGCACTTATGCCGGGATTGCCTTCTAATTGTGCAATATTACCCTTTAGAATTCTTAACCCATCCAGTACATCCAATGGAACTGGACCACCCTTCTTAAGATCCTCCTGAAACTTCAAAAGGAGCTTCTTAAATTCAGATAATTCATTATTCAGCTGTTCATCCGGTGAATTATTTCCATAATTGGAGTTTGGCGGTGGATTTTTGTTTACAGATACCATCTTGTTTATCCTTTTATATGTTTATTTAAAATACACATTATCAAAATCATTCTTTCTATCAAGTATTATTAATAATTTTTGTAAGGAGGTTGGCAGCTTGCGTGCACATATTAAGTGTATCTTGAGAGCCCATATCTCCAGAACTAATGTTAAGTGTAATGTCCTCACAATTACCTAGGAAAGCAACACACTCATTATATAGAGTTGGATTTGTCTTTTGAATTTCCCCTATCAAAGATCTTAATACATTAGCACACTGATGCATGCCAGCTAATAATTTTTGAAGATAGGCTGGATCAGGTTTTCCTCCTCCGTCAATCTTGGCTAAATAGGCTTCAAGTTCGGCCATAATCTTGTGAAATGAGACTGCCACCTCATGAAGCTCTGCTAGCGGATCAGAAGTGTTATCCATAATCTTTGAATGAATAGGTATATTATTAATAGAAATCACCTTAAACCCCTTTTGTAGTCATTACTAATTATATAACAAAATTTTTAAATTGTCAAGAGGTAGCTAGGAGAGGTTTTATTTGTAAGTCATTGACAGGAAATTGCTTATCTATTTTCATTAAGATGGAGTTTGTTATAACTTTCAGCTGAAAAGTTAAAAAAGAAGATAACTGCAGGGGTCAAAATGGCCGAAAAAGGAACCATAATAAAGAACCAGCTAAGGGATTTAAGGGCGTCTTGGGTCATCTCGAGGTAGCTAATGTTGGTAAGATGCCAACCAAGGGCTAAAAAACAGATGAGGGAGGTAATAGGCATGAGAGCTATCAAAAGCATGATTAGATGTTTAAAGGCATTTTCTTTCAAATAACCAAAAATTGATCTGGCAAGCTTCAATTTATCCGTGGTTTTGAGCGCGATCGCAGGAGAGCCAAAAAAAAGGAGAAGGATATCTATGAGGCACAAAAAGAGGGTGCAGAGAATGAGGATAAAAGGACCAAAGGCTAAGATGACACCGATAAATTCCCCCACGCCTGGTATTTCTTTAAACAATAGAAATATCCCTAAAAGAACCCACAAAAGAAGATAGATTAACACGGGTGGCACCGAGAGATAAAAAGTACTCATAACTTGTTGCCATGAGGCGGAAAAAAGTTCTTTAAAATTCACTTTTAAACCCTTTACTTCGTGATGATAGATGCGCACGAGTAAAACGCCAAGCGCAAGCAAAATACAAAAGGAGAGAAGAAGCGGTAAAAAAATAAGGCTAAGCGCTGTCCACCCGCTAGCATTGAATGCCAGAGTTTTGCAAAAAACCAGGATAATACCGCAAATGATCAGTGAAGGAAAGCAGAGAAAAATTTTCTTCTTAGAAAATGAGAGAGAAAGCGCTCTGTTAAAACATGTCTCTATTGAACTAAAATCCATGCTCAATATTTTTTCATAGAATGTGTGATTAGTTCAATCCTTTATCTGGAAAAAAAATATTTTGACAAGTAGAATCAGTTAAAGTTTGCATACACAATTGGTTAAATACTCATGTTGAATAAAGTACTCCCCTTTCTTTTACTCCCCTTTCTCCTTTGCGCAGATGAAGAGCCTAAACCGGGAGACTATGATTATGACCTATATAGGAAAGATGAAGAGGCTATTTTCACAAACCTCGAATACCTCTTCTGGACAGTTGAAGAAGGATCCCTTGATTATGCTCTCAAAATGAGCAAGCCCGCTCCAAGTGGGATTAGCTATGCTTCAGGCGATGTAAAAATTGCTGATTTTGGCTGGAACCCCGGACTCCGAGTCAACTTAGGATATTTTAACGCAAAAAAATACTACGAATTTTTTCTACAATATACTTGGCTAAGAACAACAGGTCATGATACAGATATTTCGCCAGACGCACCCAATCTCTATTTAAATGGAACATGGCCCCACATTTTCACTAGTCCTCTTCTAAGTGCAAAGAGCCGAATAAGCAATAATTACAATATCTTAGATCTTTTAGTGGACCGTGTTTTCATCCCCAACCCTCACTTGCGTATGCGTATTTACAGCGGGTTTACAGCCGCTTTTATTGGACAAAACTGGTACTTAAAATATAGATCTCAAAAGGATGAAACGAACATATTTAACAGATGGCGTTTTCGTGCTGGTGGATTTAAATTGATGACAGGCTTTGATTGGTTTTGGAGAAAAGATTTTTATATTACTGCAAAAACGTCGTTTGCATCTCTCATTGGTAGATATAAAAACCGTGCTTATCAAGAATCGAATCCCTATCCCGTTAGACCCGTTAGAGATTTTATTTTTAAAGATATACGCCTGGCATACAACGTTATGTTTTTACTAGGTCCTTCCTATCAGAAGAATTTATGCAACTCTCGCATTGAAGTATTTGCAGGATATGAGCTTTCAACTTGGTTTAACCTGCATGAAATCTATAGATCCTCTGCAAACGCTTCGGGTAGATCTAAAGAGACCTGGTTAAATAGAGGAGTTTTCTCCCTACACGGGCTTACAACTCGTCTAACCTGCGATTTCTAGTTCATCGATTTATATAGATATTTTGGTCTTACAATGGGCGTGCCCTTTCCCTCTCTTGCAACCATTCTTTCATAGATAATTTGGATGGCGATCCCAATACATCTAGAGATACCAAAAAGAATGGTATAATATTCTGGATTGAGAAAGCCGCCTGCAGTGAGAACTGTGCCAGAAATTGCATCAACATTGGGATAGGGATTAGAGATTTTTGGGTTTTCAGAGAGAACTTTTGGACCTTCAGTTCTAAGAAGAAATGCCGTTTTAACAAGGGGATGATCGGGAAAGTTCTTGGATGCAAAATCATAGAGAATGGTAGCTCTTGCATCTTCTACCCGAAGAACAGCGTGGCCAAAGCCGTAAGCAAGCTCTTTTCTAGCTAATAGATCCCTCATAAATTTTTCGACATCTTCAGGTTTTGCATTTTCACCTACTTTTTCAAGTGTGCTTTTAACAAATTCGAGGCTGTCTTGGTTGGCTCTTCCATGTTTAGGACCAGCGAGTGCATTCATGGCGCCAGATAATGCGCCATAAAGGTGCTGATGACCCGAAGCAATTGTTTTTCCCACAAATGCAGAGAGGTTTCCTCCTCCATGATCATAGTGAAGAATGTTGAATAGTTTCATCAGTTCGGTTAGCACTTTAGAATCTTTTCCAGGCATATTCAAAAGCGCTGTAAACTTCTCCATATATTCAAGATTGGTATCGACCTCTTTTAGCTCTCCCCAACCTGCATGGTGGTTGATAACTGCTGCTGCAATAAACGGGATTTTTGCGATCATATTGAGAGTATCCTCTCTATAATCATTTTTCCCCTCGAACATGCCGAGAATTTGGATGCTTGCACAGAAGATATCCATAGGATGGCCCGATTTAGGCAGAGCATATATCGCCTCTAGCACCTCTTTCGAAACTCTCTCTCGTTTTTTCAGATCCTCATCAAAAGCTTTTACTTTCTCAGGCGTACCCTCCTTACCATGATATATAAGGTAGATGATATCCATAGGCATTGCATCTTTCATCTCAGAGATGGGCTTTCCAACATAGAAGAGCCCTTTTTGGGGATCTACATGAGATGTTGTGCAATAGCCTACGGGATATCCCCTCATGCCTGTTTCTAAATTATCTTCTGTTACTTCAAATAGAACTTTTGACATGCTATTACCTCAGTAAATCACGGACAAGATCTCTTTCATCCATGAGCTCTTTTTCTGTCTCTTTAATTTTTTTCTCGATAAAAGCATTCCATGAAAGATCAGGAATAATTCCGAGCCCACCATCAAAGCTCTCTAATGGAAAGGAAAAAATAAGCTCTTCATCAATTCCATATGGGTTTGCTTTTGAACAAATAGCTGCAGAGAACCAAGGAGTATCCTGGATAATAGCTCGCATGGAATCAAGCGCTGCATTTGCGGCAGATGCTGCGGAGGATTTTCCTCTCGCATCTATGATGCTGGCACCTCTTTTTTGAACAATCTGAAAGAAATCTTCTTCAAGCCACTTGGTATCGGTAATGATATCGGTGACATCTTTTCCTTGGATCAGTGCATTTGTAAAATCAGGCACTTGAGTGGACGAGTGATTTCCCCAAATGGTCATTTGAGTAACATCTTCAATATTTACGCCCGCTTTATTTGCTAATTGATAGACAGCGCGGTTTTGATCGAGTCTAGTCATGGCAAAAAACTGACTTTGATCGATATCCGGCGCATGATACATACAGATGAGGCAATTTGTATTGCAAGGATTTCCTACGACTAAAACGCGAACTTCCTTAGATGCCACTTCATTTATGGCCTTGCCCTGGTCTACAAAGATCTTTCCATTATCTGTTAGAAGATCCTTTCGCTCCATACCTTTTGATCTAGGCTTAGCGCCCACTAGAAAGATGTAATCTGCGTCCGCAAATAACTCTTTTGGATCCGATCCAATACGAACTTCCTTCAAGAGTGGATAGGCGCAATCATCTAACTCCATCTTGACACCTTTCAAAGCACTGATAGCCTCTGGAAGATCAAAAAGATGAAGAGCTATGGGTGTATCGCCTAAAAGCTCACCTTTTGCGATGCGAAAAAGGAGACTGTAGGCAATTTGCCCAGCTCCGCCGGTCACTACAATTCGTTTCATTTTCCCTGCCTAATAAAAAAAATTACTATGCACAATTTTAGATTAAATCATCAAGGATCATCTCACGATATCTCTTCATGTGAAGAACCATGAAATGGAGATTGTGGATGGTGGTAAGCGTATGCGCTGTGACCTCTTTTGCTTTGAAGAGATGGTGAAGGTAGGCTCTTGTGTAGCGCTTGCAGGTATAACAATCGCAATCCTTTTCTATTGGAGAAAAATTGCTCTTATTTTCTGAATTAATAATTTTGAGAGCACCTTCTTTTGTAAGAAGATGACCGTGACGAGCAGCCCGTGTGGGATAGGAGCTGTCAAAAGTGTCGATGCCAAGAGGCACGCACCTTTCAAGCGACTCCAAATCTCCAATTCCCAAAAGGTGGTTTGGTTTTTCCTTAGGTAAATAGGGCATGGTTGATTTTAGCATATCCACCATCTGCTCTTTGGTTTTTCCAAAGCTTCCGCCAATGGAAAATCCGTCAAAATCGAGCTGTGTCAGATACTCACAACTCTTCTTTCTAAGAATAGGGCAAATTCCGCCGTGAATCACACCATACATCGCCTGATTATTTCGGTTTTTCTTATGATGCTCGAGCGATCTCTTTTCCCACCTGTGAGTTCTGTCTAGAGATGTGTTAAGAGCAGACTCCTCGATATGAAAGGGTGGAAGTTCGTCGAAAGGAATAATGATATCCGCACCCAGCTTCTTTTGAGCATCGACAGAGCTTTCAGGAGTAAGTAAAATTTTTTGCCCATCTCGGTAAGACCTAAAAAGAACTCCCTCTTCATTGATCTTGAGCACCAATTTGTCGTGCTTTGACTTTCCTTGGCTCTTAAGTTCATCTGCAACTGAGCCGTAGAGAAGGGAAAAAACCTGAAATCCACCTGAATCGGTGATGATAGGCATCTTCCTTCCGATAAATGAATGCAAGCCGCCTGCTTTTTGAACGACATCAGGCCCTGGCTGCAGAAGTAGATGGTAAGTATTACAAAACATGAGCTGCAAGCCAATCGAATCGACCATGTCACTATCGAGCGCTTTCAGAGTGCCATTGGTTCCAACTGCTACAAAATTGGGCGTATCTATAATTCCATGTGGCGTATGAATCCTTCCAACCCGGGCCCCTGATTTCCTCGATGTATGCAAAACTTCAAACTGGATCATGCTGGACTCTCACGATAAAATCTCTTAGCAAATAGAGTAAAAGGGGCTGAACAGAAAATAATGATCAGTTTAATTGTAAAGCTAAGAACAATGATGCTAGAGACTGAGTGGACAATGCCATAGAGCCCGAGGTAGCTGAAAAGTATTGTATCTAAAAACTGCGTTAAAACAAGAGAGATCATCAATCTTGCTGGAAGATATTTTGCTTTAAATGCTTTTTTGAGCAGAGAAAAAAGAAAAATATCGATGCGTTGCACAATAAAGAAGACGAAAATCGATGCGGCAACAATTCTTGGTGTTGATTCTAAAATGCTAGAAAAAGCGCCATGCATTTGATCATGAGAAGAGGGCATATATCCAAGGTGGATTTGAGACATGATTGCAAAAAAGATCATCGATCCAAAAGCGATAACAGATGCTTTTTTTGCACTCTCTTTTCCATAAAATTCTTGCGTAAGGTTTAGTGCTAAAATCGCTCCAATCATAAAGACATCAGAGCATGTAATTGTCAGCGAAAAGAACTCCATCTGTTTTGTCACAAAGAGGTTCGCAAGTACGCCGCCAATAGAGATAAATGCAATCAGTGCACTCTTTCCAAGGCGAAGCGCTAAAAGAAGAAAGCTAATGACAACTGCAATATGAATAAAAAAGAGCGGCTCATTCATCATCTAACCCAAATATTTCAGAATAAAATTTTTGTTCTTCAAGAAGAGCTTGTTTGATATTTTCTGCCTGCCTAAATCCATGCCCCTCTCCTTCAAAGAGAACGAATTTGGTAGGGATTCCTTTTTCTTTAAGCTTTTCAAAGATCATTTCAGATTGATTAGGTAAAACGACCTTATCATCGCTCCCCTGTAATAGGAGAACAGGCACTTTAATTTTATTTACCGCATGAATGGGCGATCTCTCTTTATAGACCTTTTTCATCTCAGGATAAGGGCCGATAAGCCCGTCGGTATAACGCTCTTCAAATTTGTGCGTCTCTTTTGCTAAAATCTCGAGATCAGAAATTCCATAAGCAGAGACTCCTACCTGAAAGACATCACGAAAGGCAAGTGCAGCAAGCGTCGTATATCCACCAGATGAGCCGCCTTTGATCGCTGTTCGATCGCCATCGACCAGTCCCTCTTTAACCAAGTGAAGGGCAAAGCTGCAAGTGTCATTGACATCCACAATCCCCAATTTACCCGTTAGCCTCTCGCGATACTCCCTTCCATATCCCGTACTTCCACCAAAATTGACAAGGCCATATGCAAAGCCTCTCGATGTCCAAAATTGGATCTCCATATTGAGAACATTTGCGCTCATGCCAGTAGGTCCGCCATGCACTTTAACTATCAGCGGCGGTCTTTCCGCATCAGGACCATGATATTTTGCGCTCACGGGAGGATAGAAAAAGCCATAAACCTCATCTTCATCATCATTGTAAAAAGAGACCGGCTGACCCACCGAAAATACATCCAAGCTATCTGTTTCCATACTCTTTTTAATCACTTCAAACTCATGAGATCTCGCATCCAGGCAAACTAGCTCGCTAAATCTATCAGGCGCGCCGCTTGTGAAATAAATTTTTTGACCTGATACATGAATATCATTGAAGCTATTATGAGGGATATCAAAGGTCGTATAGGAAAAATCCTTCAAACTCAGCCTAGCTAGACCGCCCTCTCCTTTTTGAATGTAAGAGCAGATAATATCGTAGCCATCTTCTGTCATTAAAAAGTCATAGGTAGAAAAGCCGAAAATCCACGCAGGAAGACCGAACTCTGCCATCTCAGGGTGAAGAGCCAAGACTTTGTTATCTGAAAAGCGATAGAGATTCCAATAACCTGATCTATCCGATACAAAATAAAGAGCACCATCCGGCCCAAACTTAGGATCAAAAATCGACTCAGGATCGTCCCCTGCAATCAGCTCTCCATCTTGAAGCAGTCCATCATTTTTAATTTCATGAAGCACTAAATGGACATGATCCCATGGCATGTTGGGATGGTTCCAACAAAGATAGGTGAAATACTTTCCGTCAGGACTAATGCGTGGGTTAGAGTAAAAATCAGCGCCCGAGCAGACAATTTTTTCTTCTCCCTTCAGATCGATGCATACAATCGTATTTTGAACTTCTTTTTCATTGTGATCTTCACGAACGTAGTAGAAAAGCTCTCTCTTTTTATTATACACACCATCTGCATAGCGCATCTTATCTAACTGCGTAAAAGGCGATACTTTGCCATCTTTAATGCAGTATAATTTTTGATCTTTGGCATTAGAAAAATAGACCTGATCTCCCACGACTAAATAGGGATTTCCACCATATTCTTGAGCTCTAGTTCTTGCGCTATACTCGTTTGGCAGAAGATCCATTCCATTTTTAACAATGACCGATCTCCCCTTCTCGGAAGGCCTTGTCTCTTGCCAATAAAGATCCTCTCCAACTGTTTTAGGAAAAGCTAGTTTCACAGCATCTTTTACAAGGTCGTTTACACTAATTTTTGAAGGCCAAGAGCCATAAGAACGAGTTTCTTTATTCATGAATTACTCTGAAAAATTTTAAAATAGAATAGTACAAAAGACCGATTATCTCAAGGAATTTTTAAATAGATAATTTTTAAAAGTAAATAATTTAAATTATATCAAACTTTCTTGACCAAATGCCTTTAATGCTGCTATCTTATTACCATCTTTTACTATCTGGAGCTTTCAATGAGCATTTTTGTAGTTATTTTTATGTATGCTGCCTGGTCTAGCATCTTCTCCATTGGAAAATGGACGCTCCAATACTCCCCTCCCCTCTTTTTAACCGCCTCTCGAATGCTCTTTGCCGGCCTTATCATGTCAGGATATCTCCTTCTTCGAAAGAGGTCCTCCTTTAAAATCACAAAAAAGCAGCTCCTCTCCCTTCTCTTGCTCGGTGTGTTTAGTATTTATTTGACAAACATCTGCGAATTTTGGGGGCTTCAACACTTAACAGCTGCTAAAACCTGCTTCATCTACAGTCTCTCTCCCTTCTTTGCAGCACTCTTTTCCTACCTCCATTTTGGAGAAAAGTTGAATCGTGCAAAAATGATAGGAATGGGCATTGGATTTCTAGGCTTTCTACCTGTTCTCTACACACAAACAGGCTCCGAAGACCTCCTTCAAGCGCTCGGTTTTATCTCATGGCCAGAACTTGCAATTATGGGCGCTGCACTCTGTTCTGTCTACGGCTGGGTTCTGCTTCGTCTAGTCGTTAAAGATCAAGAGGTCTCACCAATGATGGCAAATGGAACAAGCATGCTCTTCGGTGGTGCACTTGCCCTAGCCCATTCTTTTTTCATAGATAGCTGGATTCCAACTCCCATTGCAGCAGGGCACATGGGCAGCTTCATTCAAGGCACAGTTGTGATGACGCTCATCTCGAACATCCTCTGCTATAATCTCTATGGGATGATGCTCAGAAGATTTACAGCAACTTTCCTCTCATTTATGGGACTTCTCAGCCCCATCTTTGCATCGCTTAACAGCTGGATAATACTTGGCGAGCAGCCATCGTGGATTATTTTTATGTCAACAGGCGTTGTCTCAATTGGACTTTGGGTGATCTACCGGGCAGAGCTAAAGCTTGGCTATATCAAAAAAGCAGAAACTGCTACAGCCACCTAAAACTTTCTCTGCGACTTTGAGTTAAATTTTTTTTAAGAGTTCGCAAACAGATCTTCTGAAAGCTCTAGCTAGTTAAATTACAGAAAACAGTACCCATTGTACTAACAACAGACAAAAGAACCACTCCCTTAAGTATTGGAGTTGCAACCCTTGTAACAGTTTCTATATCGTGGACTCGAAAGTCTTGATCAGTTTGCATGAGCGAGAGCCGAGCTATATTTACTCCTTCACATAATGCAGAATACACAAAAACTGTTACAGCAAACCCCGCCATAAGAGTCTCAGGAACTAGAAGAGTTGCGGATATTGCAATTGCGGCCGGAATGACTAAACGCTTATAACAATTAGAAATAGACCTTTCTATTGAAGATTGAGCATTTTCTGAACTACCATTGATTGCATTTTTAAATCCATTATAGGCATTCGTAATCACGCTAGACATTTTAAAGACTTCCTTGGCTCAATTTTTTGAATTAAGCGAGCATTATATAAAATGCAAAAAACAGAGACAACTTAATAATTATTTTAATTAATCCAAAAGATGGAGAAATTAAGAAATGCAGTGTAGATTATCCACAAAAGATAGGGAACTAAGACATAACAACCAAGTTTCGATAACTTGTTAGCATAATGCATAGCAGCTAGCGTAAACCCGAGTGCTAGAATAAGATCAGCAAGACCTAAGCCTGTACTTTTGAGACCAAAGAAAAAGAAGGTCCACATTCCATTGAAAAAGAGCTGCAAGGCCCAAAAGAGAAGACCTAGAGTACGCTCTTTTGATTTTGGTCTTGTCCACAGAATAAAACCTGCGAGAGCAACAAGAATATAGAGAAAAAACCAGATAGGACCAAAGCTTTGTGCAGGCGGCGTCCATTCGGGTTTATTTAACTGAAGGTACCACGCATATGACTCTGGCTTAACAAAAAAAGAGCCAAGACCTTGAATAATTGTTACAAAAAGCAAAAATAGGAGCGTCATTAAAAAATGACGTACG
>JAJFML010000235.1 GCA_021772195.1 Chlamydiota bacterium
GAGACACGTTCAAATTGCAGAAATGGTGATTGCAAAGGCCAGGCGCATGGTCGAATCAGGCTATGATGTTGTCATTCTGCTCGACTCAATTACTAGATTAGCCAGAGCCTATAATACGGTTCAGCCACACTCAGGAAAGATCCTAACAGGCGGTATCGATGCAAATGCTCTTCACAAACCAAAACGTTTCTTTGGTGCAGCGAGAAATATTGAAAATGGCGGCTCTCTTACAATCATAGCAACTGCGCTCGTCGAAACAGGCTCTCGAATGGAAGAAGTGATTTTTGAAGAGTTTAAAGGCACAGGTAATATGGAGCTTGCTCTCGATCGCAGACTTGCTGATAGACGTATCTATCCAGCTGTAGATGTGATGAAAAGTGGAACAAGAAAAGAGGAACTTCTCTACCACCCACAAGAGCTTGAGAAAATCTATTCACTCCGAACAGCATTAGCTGATCTTACCCCTGTAGATGCGATGAAATTACTTTTAGGAAGACTTAAAAAGACAAAATCTAATGCTGAATTCTTACTTTCAATGAAAGAGTAAGAAAATGCTTTCTTCAAATAAGAGAATCTCGCATATAGCAAAGTAGAAAGGGTACCTAAAATGCGATTTATTTCTATTTTTACCATCTTCATGACTATTGGAGTAGGTAGCTATTGGGCTTGGAATAATGTCCCAGAGCTCCGTTATTCCTTCAGTGATGCTCTCTCCTTAGGCAACTTCCAAACACTTGAAGTTAGACATACAGCAGAGAGCATCATGGAATCCCATAGACGTGAGCTATTAGCTGATAGCGAACACTCTTTCCTTTCCCCTAGCCTCAAATTCTACCCCTATCTACTGATGGAGGTAAAATATACCAACCGTTTTTCCAATAAAACCGAAGAGGGAATTATTCTTTGGAGTCTTGTAGACGGTGAAATGGTCATTAACACTGCATCTTGGGAAAAGACACATGGCTTTAATGACTGTATCTTATCGGGCGCTGGGGATGAAGAATTTCGCATTATCAATACGCTTGCCTCTCATCACAACCATCTCGATCGTGAAGGTCTCCTCAAAGCTCTCAACGTAGAAGATGAGAAGCTAACAAAGTGGCTCAACACCTGCCGCAAAAAAAATCTCATCGTCCAAACCGGCAACTATTTTCGACTCCACTTTCAAAACCCAAGATTAAAAGTAAGCCCATCGACCAAACTCGATCAGTGGCTTGTAACTAAACCTAATCGAAATGCCGATCGCGCAAGCAAGCGCTTTCGAGCAAGCCAAATTGAACAGATTGCAAGAGCTGCTTTTGGAAAAGATTTTGCCGTACGTAAAAAAACGGAGATCTTTCTTCCCGTCTATTCTATCATTGTCCAAAATCCTGATGGATCTCAAATGACAACTTATTGGAACGCACTCAATGGCAAACGCATCAATAAACACTACCATTTCGAATAGGCTTCTTGCTGAAAATCTACAAAGATCGTAAAATCCCATAATTAATATCTAGTTTTCTTACGGAAAGATGGCTGAGTGGCCGAAGGCGCGTCCCTGCTAAGGACGAGTACCCTTAACTGGGTACCGAGGGTTCAAATCCCTCTCTTTCCGTTTTTTATTTTGGTTATTTTGAATGCAACAGAAGAAACTAAGTTTCTTCTTCTATTTTTTCGCCTATCAAATGGTATGGCAAAAAAATAGTTCACTCAAACTAACACAAAATAAAAATCGGAAACCCACTAGGCGCTTAGTTTCTAAACAAAAAAGTTGAGACCAGCTCTGTTGTCGGGTCAATCCTTCTCTTTCATTTACCTTTTAACAAGATTCTTCTAGGTTTTTTAGAGAGGGGCTTGATAATATTTCATTAATGACACAACAAAAATTCCACATTAAGACTCCCCCCAATTCCAAAGAATCAGAAATGATGGTTCTAGGGTGTATGCTCACCAATGTCAATAGCTTGAATACATCTGCCGACGAGCTAGCTGATATGGATTTCTACTACACCGAACATCAGGTGATCTTTAGAGTTTTAAAATCCGCTTATATTGACGATAAGCCAGCGGACATTCATATCGTTGCAGAAGAGTTGAAAAAGCTCAATCAACTGGAAAAGATCGGAGGCATTAGCTATCTCACAAGCCTTGCTCAATATGCTGGAACATCCGCCTATATCGAAGAATATATCAAGATCATCAGAGAAAAAGCCGTTTTAAGGAGAATGATCGAGGCTGCAGAATATATTGAAAAAGAGGCAATGGAAGAAAAAGAGGATGTAGCTAGCCTTCTAGATGACGCTCAAGCAAAATTCTATGAGATCTCCCAAAAAGCTGACAGCGGTAAAGCCACTCTCATTAAGGACATCTTATCTGGGTTGAAGTCGGAATCAGGCGTTCCTTACTTAAAAGAATTGCAGGGAAGGCAAGAAAGATACCAAGAGCTCGGCCCTGAGGCATCAAAAGTCACTGGCATTTCAACAGGATTTTCTGATCTTGATACGATGATAAATGGTTTTAATAATTCAAACTTAATGATTTTAGCAGGAAGACCCGCGATGGGTAAAACAGCTTTAGGTCTTAACTTTGCCGAAAACCTCTGCTTTAAAAGCAAAACTCCTGTTGCTCTTTTCTCTTTAGAAATGAGCGCAGATCAGTTGGTTCACAGGCTCATCTGTTCACAGGCAGAGGTTGAATCAGAGAAAATAGCTACAGGTGCAATTAATGGTAGTGATTATCAAAAAGTTGTCTCTTGCGTCAGAGATATGCAAAACCACACTCTTATTATTGATGATCAACCAGGCCTGAAAGTAACTGATTTAAGATCGAGAGCAAGACGAATGAAAGAGACTTATGACATCGGATTCATTGTCATAGACTATCTTCAACTGCTTGCAGGATCAGGCTCTCGAGCAAGCGAAAATCGTCAATTAGAAGTCTCTGAAATCTCTCGTCTCCTTAAAACACTCGCAAGAGAGATCAATGTCCCTATCCTCTGTCTGTCGCAGCTATCTAGAAGAGTTGAAGAGAGACAAGGTCACCGTCCTATGCTCAGCGATTTGAGGGAATCGGGATCATTGGAGCAAGATAGCGATTTGATAATGTTTCTTTTAAGAAGAGACTACTACGATCCTTACGACAAACCGGGAATGGCCGAGCTCATTGTTGCAAAAAACCGTCATGGCCCCGTTGGAAATGTAAATCTTGTTTTTAGAAAAGAGCTAGGTCAATTTAAAGACTATACTCCTATTGATGCAGAACCTGATAATGACGAGGCTTTTAGCGCCTTTTCCCCAGGAAATTAAATATAATAATTTCACCTTCTATAATAACAATTGCTAATTGTTATTAATATTGTATGCCATTATAATATCAGTGAAATAAAGGGGTATTATAGTGGTTCAAAGCATAGGGGTGTTAGATCCTCACAATCACTTTCCAGTAGCTCAGCCGCTGCTGCAGGCAGATAACGTTTTTGAAGTAGCAAATAAAAGCTTTAAAACTTTAAAAAAGCTATGGCCTTATGCAGAGAAGGCAATTGGTCTTGCAAAAGACGGCCTAAAAGTTTTTCTTTACACTCGAATTGGAACTCCAAATTTCGAGAAGATAGCAACGCGCGTGCTTCCATTAATCGCTATTCTCAATACACCAAAAAAATACATAAAATTTCCTTTAAAAGCTGACAAACTTAACGGCTCTGCTCCCAAAATACCTAATGCATATCGCATTGGTGACATAGAGGGAGTCGCCCTCTCTTCAATCTCACTCTCTTTACTTGCAATCAGTACAGTTGAGGCATTTGTATCATTTGGGTCTGCTCTCAAAACCTGGATTCCTTTCCCTAGCTGCGACCTCTTGCAACTCATAACAATCTCAACTATTTCTTCCATGGCAATTTTCTCCCTTATGAACATTTATCAGCTTGGACGCTCACTTCACTTACGTTTAAGTGAAACCGTTCTATCAAACCCAGAGGCTCTAGCTCCCGAATTATTAAAAGGGCAAGTAAGGGAATTTTTAGACCGCCATCTGGACTTATCTGAAGATGATTTTAAAAGCTTAGAGGGAGGCACGTTAGAGGAAAGACAGCTAAAAGCCTCACAACTTTTAGAAAAAAAGGAAGCGATTCTCGAGCGCAAGCTAAACCGCCCTATGCTTTTACAGATGATTCAAATTAAAGCAGAATTAGATGAGGGTAATATTTCTCAGGAAAGACTTGAAAAGCTAGTAGAGAATATCAACAAGACGATCATGATCGATACCACTTTGAAAGTGATTAGCCTTGCTGCAAGCGCTTTGACTGTTGCCAGTATTGTTCTCTCTGTTAATTCAGGGCTAGCAATAGCCCCAGTCATAATGGGGGCAATTGCCACTCTTGCGGGCTGCCTAACCTTTATTTATGAAAGTTTTATTAGGGAAAAAGAGCTACCTCTACCAGAGCCACTTCACCATCAAATAAGTATTTTAGACGTAGCTTAAGCTATATCTTTTGCTTTTTTTCAGCGTTTCGTTTAATATGTAACCCAAAATAATACTTGTTTTTTAGGAGAAACATGTCCTCAGTCAAAAAAAAACGAAGAGCGAAAATCGCTAAGCATAAGCGTAAGAAAAGACGCAGACGCGATAGACACAAGAAAAAATAGATAACTTCTTTTTCCCATGTGGCGCTACCCCAAAACTTATGACGTAATCGTCGTCGGAGCAGGGCATGCTGGCTATGAAGCAGCTCATGCTTCTGCCCGCATGGGCGCGTCTACACTCCTTCTTACAATGAACTTGGACACTATAGGCAAGCTGAGTTGCAACCCCTCCATTGGTGGTACTGCTAAAGGTCACATTGTAAGAGAGATTGATGCTTTGGGCGGTTTGATGGGTAAAATCGCAGACCGCTCCTCTATTCAGTATCGCATGTTAAATGCCTCTAAGGGGCCCGCTGTAAGAGCGCCCAGATCTCAAGCAGATAAAGTTCTCTATCAAAGAGAGGTAAAGCACGCTTTAGAGCTTACGCCTAATTTAGATATTAAACAGGGCAAGATTGAAGAAATTCAGCATGAGAATTCTCAAATTACCGGCTTGTTAACAACAGACGGAATCTACTACACATCAAAGACCATTATCATTACTACCGGAACCTTTATGAGAGGTTTGATTCATGTTGGATTATCTCAAACTTCCGGCGGTAGAAGCGGAGATCCAGCCTCTTCAAATTTAAAGTTAGCAGAACTCGGACTCACTCTTGGCAGATTAAAAACAGGAACCCCTCCGCGTTTAAACGCGAAAAGCATTGATTTCTCAAAGCTTGAAGAGCAGCCTGGAGATGAAAATGTTCGTTTTTCATTTGATGAGGTTGAACCTAAACTTCCACAAGTTTCTTGCTACATCACCTACACGTCAGAAAAGACAAAAAAACTCATACAAGAAAATGTTCACCTTTCACCAATGTATTCTGGCACAATTCAAGGCGTGGGCCCCAGATACTGTCCTTCAATTGAAGACAAAATCATGCGCTTTAAGGACAAAGAGCGTCACCAGCTGTTTTTAGAACCTGAAGGTCTAAAAACGGAAGAATACTACATCAATGGAATTTCAACCGGCCTCCCTCTCCCCGTTCAATTAGAAATGTTACGGACCATTCCCGGTCTTGAAAATGCAGAGATGATGAGACCCGCATATGCTATTGAGTACGATTATGTAAAATGCGGACAGATCTATCCAACACTAGAGACCAAAACAATCGACGGTCTTTTCCTAGCAGGACAAATTAACGGTACTACTGGGTATGAAGAAGCAGGAGCACAAGGTCTCATTGCAGGAATTAATGCAGCTTTAAAAGTACAAGGAAAGGCCCCCTTTGTCTTGAAAAGATCAGAAGCCTACATTGGAGTGATGATCGATGATCTAACAACAAGAGAACTCTTTGAACCCTATCGAATGTTCACCTCACGAGCAGAGTATAGACTACTTTTGAGACAAGATAATGCCGATCTGAGGCTGAGAGGCCACGCTTACAAGTTAGGCCTAATTTCAGAAGAGAAACACAATCGATTTCAGACAAAAAAGAAAGTGATCGCTGATGAAATAACGAAACTTACAAATACCTACCAGACAACTCAAACTAGAGGTCTTTCCTATAAGCAACTTCTTTCAAGACCCGAATGTACATATGCTTCTCTTCTAGAAGAGAACCCACAAAGCATAAAAGATTTTGGAAGAGAGATTAATGAACAGATCGAATACAGCTGTAAGTATGAAGGCTATATTCTGAGACAGATGAAAGAGATTGAAAAGTTAAAAAATTTAGAAAAGGCTTCTATTCCTAAAGAATTCGACTATAGTGCAGTTGTAGGGCTAAGAAACGAAGCTAGGGAAAAACTTATTCGCTTTACTCCTGAAAATTTATCTGTAGCGTCAAGAATCGAAGGTGTTACTTTTGCAGATATCTCCATTATGATGGTAACACTTGAAAAAATGAGAAAACAGTCTCATGAATGCAAAACATAATCTCTTGCTTGTCAACAAGACTATTTTGACAACCGTTTGGCTAAAAAAACATCTCAAAGACGCCTTTCATGTTATCCACGTAAAAACATGCGAAGAGGCCCTCATTAAACTTCAAAATACTGTGATTGATTTTGTCATCATTGATGAAGATGTTAATGACATCCCTCCTCTTAACCTTGCATCCAAAATCAGACACTCTCTTTCTTCAAGCTGGGTACCAATTTTGCTTCTTACTTCTAATCTAAAAAATAGTTTTAGAAAGAAAGCATTAAATGCAGGCATCTCGGATTTCTTAAGCGACCCTCCAGAAGAGCAAGAGTTAGAAAAGCACATTGCTTCATCACTAAAAGCGCGCTCGATGCACAAAAAAATTCATGATGTTTCTAAAACTCTAAAAGCTAAAGAGCAGAATTCTCTATCTCAAAATATGATCTCAAGCCAATTTTTACTTCACGACCATGCCATCAAAGAGGTTGACCGAGCAAGAAAAGAGAAAAAACCACTTACTCTCGCTCTGATTGGCATCGATTCCTACAAAGCTATTGAAAAAACATGCAACGTACTTGACCTTAATAGACTTCTCTTTTCTCTCTCTGATGTAATTACCCAAGAGATTAGAAAAGAAGATATTTTGATCCCCAGTAAAGATGGTAAATTTATAGTGATCATGCCTAATCTGACTATTCAACAAGCGAGGATAGAGGCTGCATCTCTTATGAAAAAGATGAAGGCGGCACAATTTCAAGCAAAAGGAAAACCCATTACAATCTCCATCTCAGTTGTGCTGACCACTCAAGATAAAATGCCTAAAGAAAATTCCGAAGATCAATATGAACGTATGATTGATCATGCGGACAAAGCAATGAAGAAAATCGAAAAAGAAACCAGTAAGCTTGTATCACTTAAAGGAAACTCTGATTAACTGCTATTTTTAAGATCAGAAACAAACTTTTAGCAGAAATCTTTTTTGGAGACCCGCCTAAACCTTTGACGGTTAGGAGGGGTCGAAAAAATGATTTGTGCAAAAGTTTAGCAAGAAATTGAAAATATGAGTTATTCAGAGCTTCCGAAAGGAAATGCTACATAATTATTTCTTAAACAATGGAGTCCCTAAAAATGCGTCTATTTATCCTACTACTTCTCCTTACCTCACCTCTTTTAGCCAAAGAACAAAAAAAGAAAACTGTTAGCCATGCAGTCACTTCAGGAAGCGCAAAAAGTATTATGATCATTGAAGCACAAGCAAGAGCAAAGGACTACATCGTAGCGTATGATAAGATGCGCGGCGAGATACCCCCTGCAAAAATCTATTTTCAACTAGAGCACCAAAAGCCAATTAATAATGTTCTATCTCTTGAGCTCATGCAAAACGGCACTCTGATGCTCTTTCGCATCTCTTCACCTCTTGGAACGTCTTTTAAGGTCGTGCCCATTGAAGATATTATCGAGATTACTCACGAATGAAAGAATTACACATTCTGCATCTAAACAATTTTCCAATATTAGAGCAACTTCAGATCGAAGAGGCTCTTCTCAGAACAGACGATAGATCTTTTTGTATCATCAATGAGGGCTCGCCAAAATCGATTGTAATGGGCATATCTTCAAAAGCACCCGAATTGATAGATCTAGAAGCATCCAAAAAACATGCCATTCCCGTAATTAGACGATTTAGTGGAGGAGGGTGTGTCATAGTCGACCAGAAGACACTTTTTGTTACATTTATCTTCGGATCCGATGTATTAGACTTACCCACCTTTCCAGAACCTATTCACAGATGGTCTGCAAATTTCTATAAAGATGCATTTGGAATCGATCAGTTTGATTTAAGGGAAAATGACTATGTGATTGGCAATCACAAATGCGGTGGAAATGCTCAGTACATCCAAAGAAAACGCTGGCTGCATCACACTTCATTTCTTTGGGATTACGAGAAAGATAATATGGATTTTCTACTCTTTCCCAAAAAAGTCCCAAAATATCGCGACGAAAGGTCTCATAAAAATTTTCTATGTAAACTTAAAGACCACTCAACTCATATCAATGAGCTTACATCAGGCATTAAAACAGAACTAAAGATTCGCTTCCAAGTTAATGATCTCCCCCTTAAAGACGCCCTTCAGGCACAAGAAAAACCTCACCGAAAATCCACAAGAATTGAAATGTAAAGCAGTTTTACATTCTAAATTTTTCTGTTCCAATTAATTAAAAAACTCGTTAATTTTTTTCAGAAATTTTTTTTAGGATACTTATGTGCAAAAAATTCTATCTTCTCATTCTACTTTCGATATTTTCATCAATTTCTGCCTATCAAACTGACTACGATTATATCGCAATTGGTTCAAGTCCGATCATGATGCTAGAAGCTCTTTATCACCATCACCTTGGAAATCGTGTAATGATTGTAGAAGGAGCAGAAGAGTGCGGCGGAGCATGGAAGAGCATTGAGATCTGCGGAATAAAACACGTTGACATGGGCTGTCATACTGCCGGTGGAAATACAAAAATGATCGATTTTTTGGAAAATTATGTAGGGATCAACATGGTTCCAATGGTACCAAATGATAAAGGTAAAAAAAAATCACATGGTAATTACTATCCCCAAGCGGGTTGTTATGAGTTGATTGAGCAAATCCTAAAACTAGTTAGCGCAGCTAACATACCCCTATCCATTGGACACAAAGTATCTAGTATCTACCTTCATGAGAATTTAGATTATGCAGATGTCTTGATTGATGGCAGAACTTATACAACAAAAAAGCTTCTTGTTTGCCACGGAACAGAATTAAATAATGAAAGTGAGCCCAGTTACCAAAATTCTAGCCCGCGAGAGTTTCCACATATCTATCTCTTGGTTAAAGATTCCTCCCCCGACCACTTTATCTACACTGGAGGTGGGGCACATAATGGTTTGTCTATTGTCCGCGTTTCTAACTTAACCCCGTATTGCGATCTCAATGGTTCTGACAAAAAGATTTTTGCTTTTGAAGTTCGATCTAAGACGCCTCAAAACTTTGCAGATCTCTGTTTAGACTACCTACACTCAAAAAGTTTGATTGGAAAAAATGCACGTCTTTTGAATTCAGAAACATACACCTATAGCAAAGCCTATCTCCCCAGGAATTTTTCAAATAAGCTAAGCCCAAAAGGCAAAGAGATGTTCGTTTACGTCAATACTACAGCAATTTGGAACATTGCTAACTTTGCATCAGCGTGGGAAAAAGTTTTTCCTCTCTACCAAGAAGTCGCAAGAGCAAGATAGATCACAAATAGTTTGATAAAAAAGACACTTGAAAAGTTTAGATTATCTTAATAAAAAAATCCCACTGCTGGGGCCCGGCACATGCACTGTCAACCATGTTAGTGCAATTGGGTTCACTTCCCAAAAGTAGTGATTTGAGTCTATAAGAATAGACTACTCTCACTGCCCTTCGGCGTCATGATCCCCTTACGTTTAACTGTCGTTGAAGGGCAACTAGAGGCCGGGTTATCCCAAGCAGAAGGATTATACTTCTTAAATAAAACTTAACGCCATCTTAAAAAGAGTCCTAAATTTTGAGCAACACTTTTTTGATGTATTGAATAATTTTTTTGCATTCTGGTTTTTAGAAATCAGAGCGCCAAGATCTTACGGATTAATTTTTTTTGTGACTTTTGAAATCTAGGATCAATTAATTGAGGGTAATCATCTATTAATCTTTTTGAACATCAGGAAGACTGAAAAAGTCTTTTAGAGATTGCTTGGTCGCCTCTCTCCCGATGAGTGCAATAGACTCGGTAAGAGGGATGTTTTTAGGACAAACTTGCCTACAGTTTTGCGCATTCCCACAATCTGCAACGCCACCTTCTTCTTGCATCGCACGCAAACGGTCTTTTTTCTGCATCTTTCCTGTCGGATGAGAGTTGAAGAGCCTTGTCTGTGAAATGGGAGCCGGGCCCATGAATTTTGAATTATCATTCACTTGAGGACAGGCCTCAGAACAACAGCCGCAAGTCATACATGTTGAAAGAACATAGAGAGCCTCTTGCACATCCTGGCTTACTTTTGGCCCCTCTCCGCGCTCAAATGAACCATCTACTTCAATCCACCCTCGAACTTTTTTCAAGTTCTCAAACATTTTCCCTCGATCAACCATAAGATCTCTAATTAGGGGAAACTTTGTAAAAGGAGCGAGAGTAATCGTATCGCTTTCTTTAAGGTAGGGCTCAATAAGGGCCGTACAGGCCTGTCTAGGCTTTCCGTTTACTAGAAGCGAGCAAGAACCACAGACCTCTTCTAAACAGCCCTGTTCCCAAGCAACGGGTGTGCTCTCTTTGCCTTCTTTATTTACAGGATTTTTTTGAATATCCATTAGTGCTGAGATAACATTCGATCCATATTGGAGCGCGCATTCAAACTCTT